>CAYOHQ010000005.1:0-31244 GCA_964403805.1 uncultured Thioalkalispiraceae bacterium
AAAATAATATGTAATAAAAAAATCGTATTTTTCTGAATGCAAAAATAACAGTGTACATTCCTACCAGTCCTGAAATTGAGCCTGAGGCTCCAATGCTGGCAGCTGTACTATTGGGATCGAGAAAAACATAAATTAGTCCTGAGCCAACGCCTGCTAATATGTACGATGCCAAATATACGGAACGATTTAGTGCAGACTCTAATACAAAACCAAAGATAAAAAGAAATATCATATTACCAATGAGATGAGCCCAATCGGCGTGTAAAAATTGATAAGTTAAATAATCAAGATATTCCGGTTCTGATGCAAATAACGCATAACGATATCCTGTAATCGAATTTAATTTATCTGAAAATTGATCACGTAAAAGTTTCCAATTAATATAATTTTTATTATCAGGTTTGATTATCTGATTTTGATCCAATGCTTTTTTAAATCCGCCATCACTTAACATATCAAAAATAATCATTTGCAGGTTATTATGATCGGTATTTTTATCATATAGAACCAATTTAATTTTACTGGCTTTTTCTTTTCGTGAATTTTTATTTAAATAATTAATATATTGCGGTATTTCGATTTCGGGTAACTTAGACTCGGTGTAAAATTTATAGGCACTATGAAATTGAGCGGTATCATGAGTTTGGAAAAGCACAAAAATCAATGTATTTAACAGAATAAGAATTAAAGTAATATAGGGGGGGTTGCGCCAATCCGGCTTTCGGTCAAAGGGTAAAAACATAGTCGATTATATTTATTTTTTTAGTCGAATTTATTAACAATATTGGTTTATTGTAGATCATTATTATCTCTCAATTGCTATTAAAATTCTTGATAAATTAACAACAAAATAGTATTTGCATTAACTGAATGCGCTGCTATCTTTTATTCAAATAGTCATAAATTATACAATTATTCTACAGTCTAAATTGGGCTATTTAACACATATAATTAATGGTTATATAGTGATATGAAACTAAGAAAATAAAATAGTGTTAAAAGTGTGAAGTAATTCCGTTTCCAAATTTAATAGTAAATAGTTTGAGTCGATATTGTATATATACAAATACCATTCCACCTGAGGGTTGATACACTATGAGTCCAATTTCAACTAAGAACGTGCACGAAACCGTTAGTAAGGTTATTGATACTAAATTAACTTTCGATCAATACCTTAATATTGATGATAAGGAATATCTTCTTGATCATGGTGTGGTGCGACATGTTAATGAAGGTGATATTTTATGTCAGCAACATCAGGTAGACGATAAACTCTATATCATCATAATGGGTGAAGTGGAAGTGAGTGAAGAACGCGAACGTGAGCATTTTGTATTAGCACATTTGAGTACTGGGGAATTATTTGGTGAGATTTCTGCAATGTTTAATACCCCACGGGTCTCAACAGTTCGAATTAGCAAACCAACTGTTTTGCTTGAGTTAACAGGTGAAATAATGCAGCATTTGGTGATGAAAAATGCTGCTCTATACGATGCTATTATCAGCCGATATCGAAACCGAATAACCGAAACGGCATTACGTTCTGTTTCTGTTTTTAGGCATTTATCCAGTACGCGACTTTTAAGCCTTCAAGAATGTTCTTCAATTGTGAGTGTGCCTGTCGGTGGCGCGATAGTGCAAGAGGGTGAGCCCGGTGATGCCTTGTATATTATAATTCATGGCACAGCTAAAGTTAGTCATTCAGAACATAACCGAAAATTAAATCTCGCTATTTTGCAATCCGGTGAATACTTTGGGGAATGGTCATTATTAACTGGAGCACCGCGTACTGCGACAGTGTCTGCATTAACTCAAGTTGACGTGGTTCGTGTTGATTGCAGCTCTTTTTTAAAGTTTATTCAGGAAAATCCGGATATTCGAGATAGAATTGATCTTGTGGCTCATAATCGTCATGAGCAAGCAGACTATCTGGAACACGTTCGTGGAGCACCGACCGATTTAAGTAAAATGTTTACTAATTTTAATGACGTCAGTATTGATAAACCCCATAAAAGACTCTCACATTAAGTAAATTAGCTCTTTCTTTTTCATTACTCACTCGAAATGGCCTGAATGACTATTCAGGCCGTCGTTATTTAGCAACTTCATTTTCTCAATTAAAATTGTATATTATCAGGCAATAACGCTATTATTATAAAAACGATTAGTTGAGGATTATCGATGTATTTATTTTTTCATAAAATAGCAAAATCACGTGCTTTATTATTGTTTATTATAGTAAGCTTTAGTTTGAATATGACTGTATCAGCGGCCATGGTAACAACGTTGCAAACAATGAACTCTGAGCACGAGCAGCAAATAAATGACGTATCAATAGAAATGCTGACGAACAGACAGGCATTAGAACAAAAGTTAGTAACATTTGGTGTTGCACCAGATCAAGTTCATAATCGATTAAATTCAATGACGGATACTGAAATTGCTACAGTGTCATCCGAAATAGCGGAGTTACCTGCTGGTGGTGATGTCTTTACCGTTCTCGCTGTTATTTTTCTAGTGTTGCTGTTTACTGATATCGCAGGTTATACCGATTTGTTTCCCTTTGTTAAGAAAACCGCACGAAATTCTGGCAATGCTCAAAATAATGGTGCGGTTAACGATCGTGGTGAAACCCAAAAACGAAAAGAACCCATCGTTGTTGAAAATTAAACTCTGACAATAGTGTTTCAGTTAGTCCGTGTAGTTAAACCCTGTAATGTTATTACAGGGTTAATTTATCTTTTATTGAATGGTTGTGCCGGAACACCGCAAACTGATGCCCTATATGAATCAAACTACAACAGCCGTTATCCAGCAGTTGAATTAAGTAAAACAGCTTTTTATCCACAGCAACAATATCAATGCGGTCCTGCTGCTCTGGCAACGGTGTTAGATGACAGTGGTATTTCTGTTACGCCCACTGAATTAACACCACTGGTTTATATTCCGGAAAAAAAAGGCAGTCTGCAAATAGAATTAATTGCTGCGACTCGTCGTTTTGGTCGTATTCCGTATTTAATAAAGCCGCAACTTCAACATTTACTCGATGAAGTAACTGCAGGAAATCCGGTTTTAGTGTTTCAGAATCTAGGTTTGGATTGGTATCCGCAATGGCATTTTGCCGTTGTTGTTGGGTTTGATTTGAGTAACGATGAGATTATTCTTCGTTCCGGTGAAGAAAAGCAACATCGTGTCGCAGTTGGATTATTTGAGCGTACCTGGGCCAGAGCAGGCTATTGGGCTTTACGGGTATTAAAACCGGGTGAATTTCCGTTTCATGTTGAAGAATTACCTTATCTAAAAGCACTCGTTAGCTTAGAGCGATTAAATAAATGGTCGGAGTTAATTATTTCATATAAGGCGGCTACAGTTCGATGGCCTGATAATCAAAATTTCAAAATGGGTTTGGCGAATAGCTATTACTCTTCAAATCAACTGGATTTAGCTCGGACTCAGTACTTTCAAATTATTCTACGTTGGCCGAAATATGCACCTGCGTTTAATAATCTTGCTCAGGTCTTTCTTGACAAAAATGAATATCTTCCGGCGCTTAAATATGCTGAAAAAGCAGTTTCATTAGGTGGTGTTCACCGTAAAATTTATCAGAAAACCCTATCTGAAATTCAAATTAAGCTCGAAAAATAGCCCGGGTAGTCTACTGTTATAGTGTATCGAATCGATAGAGTCGTTAAATTATTGTTATTTAAGGGAGGGGTTTGTGAAGCCTGTTGAACAATTAACTCAAAAAATTAATAGTGAATTTGAATCGGGTCGTATTAGCTTACCGACATTACCTGAAATAGCGATAAAAGTTAGAAAGGCAGTCAATAACGAAGATAAAAGTATCCGTGATTTAGCGACATTAATTCAAGCCGATCCTTCCATTACTGCCAGAATAATTCAAATTTCGAATTCGCCACTCTATAAAACAGCAACTATCGCAGATGATTGTTACTCGGCAATTTCAAAATTGGGGATGAAGACAACTCGTGATATTGTGACTTGTTTGGTATTACATAATTTATTTTCTACATCAAACCCTGGAATACATAACAAGCTTAAAAAAGTATGGAAAGAAAGCAGTTATGTTGCGGCCATTAGTAGCGTATTGGCTAGAAAGATCCCAGCTTTGCAGGTTGATACCGCATTATTAGCGGGTCTAGTTCATAACATTGGTAAACTACCCATTTTAAATTATGTTGAAGAGTTTCCTGAGTTGTTAGAGGATGATGCGCAACTCGATAGTATAGTAGAGTCTATGCACCAGCCGATTGGAACAAAAATTTTACAGAAATGGGGCTTTAACGAGGCTATTCAGAAAATACCTGAACAAACTGGCAATTTTATGCATGATAGCAATGCTGCAGTTGATTATGTTGATATTGTAATCGTTGCAAAAATACATAGTTTATTTGGTTCTGTTACAGCATCTAATCTACCTGTTTTATCGGACATTCCGGCGTTTAAAAAACTGGCATTAAGTGATGAAGGGGTTGAGGCTAGCATGACAGTTTTACAAGAAGCTCAGAGTGACATTCAGTTAGTGTTACGATCATTATTATAATACGTTAGTATTAGGCTTTTACGTCATTCACTACTATTATTATACTAATAAAATTTAAAGATTTGGGGTGAGCATGTTCAGGAAAATTGTTGTTTTTAGCTTATTTTTTAGTTTTTGTTCGACATCATTTGCTGCTGCTATTAATGCGCAGTTAAGTAATGATGCCGCACGTTTTATGTATACAGGTGGTGCAATTTCAACGCGATTACAATTTGAAGGTGGAGCCTTTTATAGTGATAACGATTTAATTGGGATTGCTGGCTTATTGGTCAGTGGTGAAAACCTGGATGCACCGGTTGTTGCTACTCTTGGTATTCGTGGTTATTACGGTAATGTAACAAATGCACCCAACACTACTAGCACAATTTCTGCGATTGCCTTAGGCGGTGATTTGGCTTTTTCGCCAGTCAGTTTACCGGGCTTTGAATTTGGTGGGCATTATTATATTGCGCCTTCACCGGTATCGTTTGGAGATAGTGATAAATTTGTTGATTACGGTGTTAGGGTAGGTTATCAGGTAATACCGCTTACGACGCTATTTGTAGGCTATCAATCAGTTACTACTGAAATTAGAGGTGTGGGTAAATATACACTGAATGATGGTATAATATTTGGCATGAATTTTACATTTTAATAATCCAGTGATATATAGCTATTAAAGCAAAAAACCCGATTTTTAAATCGGGTTTTTTGTGTATAGCTCATAAACATCAGTAGTTTATTTTGCCATTTCTTTAAGTGCTTTTAATGGTTGAACTTTTACAACATTTCGAGCTGGTTTAGCTTTAAATATTGTTGGCTCACCAGTGAAAGGATTAATGCCTTTACGTGCTTTAGTTGCTGGTTTACGTACAACCTTGATTTTTAATAAACCCGGTAAAGTAAAGATGCCAGCTGCATTACGTTTAATGTGACCATTGATAATATTTTGTAATTCATCAAAAACTAACGTAATTTGTTTTTTGGAAAGCTCTGTTCGCTCAGCAAGTTCACTAAACATCACAGATTTGGTTAATGGTTCTTTAATAGCTTTAATTGTTGGTGTGGATTTCACTGCTTTTTTCTTAGATGCTTTCTTTTTTGCTTTTTTCTTAGTAGCCATGGTTGCTCCAATTTAGTAATCATAAGACTTTTGCGAATTGCATATACAATAGCATACTCTGAAAAAAAGTGGAGTGATAATTCAATTTATTTCATAAAAAGTCTATTATTTCAGTATAAATCGCGTTTTTTACTAAAATAAAATATAATTTTATTTAATAAATATCAAATAGCTTGTTAAGTTTGAAAAATCTTAATTCTGGCGTGTCATTTTAAGACTTTAGTTTTATTTGAATTAAATTTCAGGACAAATACAGTTATGTATCTATGTGAAGAAGACGATTTAGAAGAATTAACAACAAAACAGTTTGAATATCCTTTATTAGGTGAAATTTGTCATGGATTTATCATTAAATGGCAGGGAATGTTATTTGCTTATCAAAATAAGTGCCCTCATACCGGTGTTGAGTTGAATTGGCAGCAAAATAGTTTTTTAAACTACGATAAAAGCAGTATTCAATGCACCACTCACGGTGCACAATTTCAAATACAAGATGGAATTTGTATTTGGGGTCCTTGTATCGGGCAATATTTAAAAGAAATACCACTGAAACTGGTTTCAAACAGGGTTTATCTTGATATTGATTAAATTACTGGATATAAAGCACTTTGAACTGCTGCTGATACCATTTAGTGTTATGATTCTTTAAATAGATTATATCGGGAATACAATGATAACAAAGCTAAACCTGTTTTTATGTCGTTTTATACTTTTAAGTATTAGTATTTATTCATATACGACTTTTAGCTATGCAGAAACGGTGTATGTTAGTGATAACCTACGTGTTGGTGTTCGACCTAGCCCTGATAGCAGTATCGCGCCAATTAATGTTGTGACATCCGGAATGCATTTAACGGTTATCGAACATGACGACGGTTATATTAAAATAAGAACTGAAACAGGGATTACCGGTTGGGTTAAAGAAGTTTACATGACTAAAGACATACCTGTTCGTGAGAAATTCGATGCTTTAACACAGAAATATGAAAAACTGAATAACTCAATTTTAGATCTTCAACAATCAATTGATAGTTTAAACAATGTTAAAACGGCTTTGATATCGGATCTTGATCAGGTGCGCACCGAAAAATCAGAATTGGAACTTAAGTTGGCGCGTATTCTAGAAGAAAAATACGTTGATGATTTGGGCAACAATCAAAATTCGTTAATAATATTTGGCATTATACTCTTTGTGGTAGCGTTTCTCATTGGTATGTTTTGGTATCGGTTTCTTGTTACTCGGCGTTTAGGTGGCTTGCGACTCTGATTGTCAGCATTTTTAACGTGTGATATTAAGAAGACATTGCCGCTACCATCACATTGAGGCTGTCACTGCATTCTAATACCTCATCGACACATTCAAAAACACTATCACTACTCAGACCAAGCCTGGACATTAATTCTTCTGGTAAAACATCGGTAAATGCATCGGAGTGGCTTCGTGCTTTTAAAGCTCGGTCAACCAACAACACCAGACCGGATAATTCACAATGTTCACCCAAATAGTTTTCATTATGATGTTCTGAGACCACAACGGTTAAAAATTCAGGCATATTCCAATTGTTTAATAAAATTTTACCTAAATCCGTGTGGTGTATGCCAAGAAGCTGATATTCAATAACGGTAATTGGAACTTCCGGTTTTGAATCTATTAATTTGTTTAACCAAAAATATTCTACTTCAAATGAATTAGCCAATACCAGAAATCCAATATCGTGCAGCAGACCTGCGAGATAAGCTTGACCAGGGCTTGGTCTAAATTCTTTAGGACATTTCTGAGACAGCTTTTGACAAATTGCGGCATTAAAAACGGCGTGTTCCCAAATATTTTTTGACCCTAGAGGTCCTTTTTTATTCAGCTTAAACGAATTACCCATTGCCAGACCGATGGCAAGATACATTACCGTATCAAATCCCAATATTCGCAGAATTGCATCATAAACTGAATCTACGCTGCCTCGTTGGCCAAATAAGGCTGAGTTGGCATATTTAAGTATTAGACTTGTTAGCGCAGGATCTTGAGTTACGATATCGGATAGCGAGTCCACTGAGGCATTGGCATTATTTTGTAATTGCAAAATTTGAGCTGCAATTTCAGGTAAAATTGGTAATGCTTCTATTTTATCGATTTTATTTTTTAGATCCAGACGTGGGGTGCTAATGGTTAAATTGGGCTGAAATTTAAATTCGGGTTTTGCTTCTGAAAAGCGGCAGCCAATCGGTATTTCAATAATCAGCTTTTCAAGATTTTGTGAATCAACACTGAGATAATTTTTTTCAGAGTCATTTTTAAACAACACTGACTCTAAATCACTTACTTCTAAATCGATAATTACCTGAATATTATGCTCCGCCATAATGGCAGCTATTTCTTGTTGTTCAGATTGTTCCTGAAGTGAATGGATATCAGAAATAGTTAAGTAATAAACGGGCTTTTTAAGAATATCGATAATTTTAGCAATATTGAGATGGTCGCTTGCAGGGAAAATGGCAAAAATAATCGACTCGTTGGTTTTGAGTAAGGAAATAGTGGCAAGGTTGGGTACTGTTTTTGAATTTGTAGACCATGAGCTACTGGAATCAGCCGGCGCTGAATTTTCGCTATACTGAAATTCAATATTGTTTAACTCAAAAATCTTACTAAGTATGCTCGTTATCCCCATTCTATGGTTTACCCTATTTTTCAAATAGGATATTTGTCGGCAGTATGATGGAATTATTTAGTAGTTATTCGTAATGTGATGACTATCTCACAAAGAACGCATGAAAGTGTTGGTGATACTTTACATTTAGCTTGAAGTTTCGTTAAATAATCTATAATTGAGTAATATAGTATAAAAGGTAAGCATATTTTCTGGAATACCGAGTTTTGATTGACTGCATTAATACAGATGATTTTCATCATGGGTTATCATTCAATCTTTAAATACCGAACTATACTTATACAGATAGTCTTATATTCAATTCTATCAATTTTAATTTAAACATTTTCACAGAAAGCGAAATGGTCAGTTATGGGTAAAGCAGATAAGAAACCACAGGCAACTTTAACTCGAGAGAGTTTAGGCCAATTTGAACCCATATCGAGCTTGTCGAATGAACGTCTTGATGAATTGGTTAGTTTATCTTACGTTGAATCCATTAATATGGGTGTTAGTCTTTTTAGAGAGGGTGATGTCGATAATCAAACAATTTATATATTGAATGGTGATGTGCAGTTAACTTCATCAACTACAGAAAAGGAAATACTAATTCACAGCAATAGTAAAGAAGGTAAATTTCCATTAGATGATAGTCAACCCAGATTGTGTTCTGCTGTTGCGATGAGTTCAGTTGAAATAGTACGAATCGATAATAGTGTGCTCGATTACATGATGATGTGGGATCAACTGGCAGTAGCAGAAATTTCAAATAATGAAGATAGCACTATTGATAAAACTGAACCAGATAAAAAGCCTGAAAAGGTAGTTGATGATAATGTTGAAATGTTAGTAAAACAAGCCGTATTGGATTCTATTGAAAATGCAAAAGAGCCTGATAAAAATCTGGACAGTGTCGATAAGATTGATTTTACAAAAACCATTAAACCCGAGTTAACTACAGAAAAAATAAGCAATAAGGAAAGCGTAAAAAATAACGATAAGCAGAATAAAGATAATGCAATTAAAACTAAAGCGATAATAAATGAAGAAATTAAAAATGATTCAGATGAAAAATGGAAGAAAAAAACAGATTTAGATTCTAATGCCCAAACCACGGTAAATGAAGCAATTAAAATTAAAGAAGAGCCTGTAGAAGAAAAAAGCAAAAATAAAGAAAATAAAAATAAAGAGAATAGCCAAGATAAACCGGCTAATAAATCAGAAACCAAAGCAACAAATGTACAAACAGCGGCTAAACCTGTAGCCAAAGAAATTGAAACTAAAACACCAGTTAAAAAAGTACAAAATATCAAGTCTGAGGAGCCTGAAAAAGATAAGGACTCGATAGTTTATGAATCCCGTGATTGGATTCGTAAAATTCGACAAATAATGGCATTTAAAAATATGCCGCCGGCGAATATCAAAAACCTGCTTGAGAAAATGGAATCGGTTAATGTTAAGCAAGGCGATAAAATTATTGAGCAGGGTGGCGAAGGTGATTACTATTATATTGTTACCGATGGAACCGCCGTTGTCACTCGAACCATCGAATTAGCAACATTGAGCGCGGGAACAAGCTTTGGGGAAGAAGCATTAGTGGCAAAATCACCTCGAAATGCCAGTGTTAGTATGACCAGCGATGGCATTTTAATGCGCTTATCTAAAAAAGATTTTGACGAGTTGTTAATTGAACCGTTGATGGCCAGAGTCTCCCCGGATGAGGCACGTTCTAAAATATTACAAGGTGCAAAATGGCTAGATGTTCGACATGCAAAAGAATTTCATCACAGCCGTTTACCCGGCGCCATTAATATTCCACTTCACGAATTACGATTACGAATGGGCGAGCTCGATAAAGAAACTGACTATATATGCTGCTGTAGAACCGGCGCGCGGAGTTCTTCGGGCTCATTTTTACTAGCACAAAATGGTTTTAAGGTAAGCTTATTAACCGGTGGTATTCAAGTGATGTCGCAGGATTTAAGGCGATAAAGGAACCTCGGTAAAGAGGCTCCTTAATTCTTTTATTTATCCCCAACAATTTTTTTCATAACAAATATTCCAGGGCAGATTCCTGTAATACTGGCAAATAACAAAAATAGTGCGGGTAAATATAAGACCCAATGTGCAATATTATAACCGGTTAGGTAAATTCCAAGTGAAATTATTGCCGCAATGAGGAACAGGAATAATCGAAGTGCCTTTGGTATTTTCATAATAAAACCTTTTTAATAGTTAAAATAATAGTTCGTCTCTTGGACTTATATTTGGATAAAAAGTTTCAATAATTTTTAGTTAACCCGGAGGCCAATGCAGTTGTCGGCCTGCAAGAAAGTGACAATGAATATGATAAACAGTTTGACCGCCATTTTCATTGCAATTCATGACCAAACGATAACCTTTTTCAGCCACTGAAATTTCAGAAGCATATTTTTGAGCCGCAATAATCAGCTTTCCTGCTAATAGTGTTTCAGCTTCGGTTAAATCATTTAAGGTACTAATGTGTTTTTTAGGGATAAATAACACATGAATAGGGGCTTGTGGGTTGATATCAACAAAACCAAGAACATCTTGATCTTCATAGACGATATCGGTATTTAATTTTTTATTGACAATTTTACAAAATAAACAGTTCACATTACACCTGCATTAAATAACCTTCAATATAAAATCGGCTTAAATAATATCAACTATTCTAAATTATATCCACGTGTTTGGTGCAGACCATTTACTAGGTATTTTTGCACCATTTATCATTGGCCCAAGAAAAACCTCAATATTAGATACAATTACACTGAAGTCAGTTGGAATATGTTCTTGAGCTAGTCGCTTAAGAAATGCTTTCCACTGAACTTGTTTATTCTTGATAAAGGCTTCTGTAAATGCAGTGATAACTTCAGGAATATCTGTACCACGATGTTCAAGTGTTAATCGCATTGCTTCGGCTAGTTCTTCACCATCAAAGTTAAACTGTCTGGATAAAAGCCAAACATCATAAAAATCTTTCATGCGACTGTTTAACTCACCTAACTTCACCATGGCTTCAAACTTTTCAGCAATAGCACTTTCACGACTATAACAAAGCAATCGAGGTGCAGGAGAATCAAGTATCGTTGGAAATTTAGTTTTTATAGGCCCAGGATAAACGATGTCATCAAAGCCCACATCAATTTGCATGTGTATTCTTGCATTGTCTAGTGTACCGATAAAACGTACACGAACACCTTCATAATCGGCATCTTCTTTAATTCTTACCGCTTTTATTGATTCAAGATCAAATACCAAACCATCAGGTTCACTCTTAATTGAAATAATATTTTTAACCTGATCAACGATACTATCAATTTCATTACTTGTCCTTTCTAACATATCTATATCCATGGTTGGTCGAGTTTGGGGGGAACGCCAGGCTCTTAACATCAAAGCACCTTTTAGGATAAAATTGTTAGCATGTTGCGATTGTGACAATCGATATAGAAAGCGCTCCATAGCATAATATTGAAGTAGTTCATTAAAAGGACGGTTGTCATCCCTGGATATATTTTTCAGGCGCTGGCGAATTGATGCAGCAATATTTACAACTTTTCCAGCAGTCATAGGGTTGCCTCAAGATACGGTTTCATTACTTTTTCAACACGACATACTCTAGCGTATTTTAGTAGGTTGTTTAGATTGTACTTTTGCTGTGTTCGATAAAGCTTTAGAGCTTCCAGAACCACATCCATCCCTAGTTTATTACGATATTTAAAACAGTCAGCAAGTGTTTTTTCTTGGTTATAAATTTGCACTGATACATTATCAATTTGGTGTATTTCTATTCCGGCCCTAAATGCCTCATCTGAAAATTTATAAGCTCGTAGCGGTGGTGATTCAAGCGATGGCATTCGTGCATTTCGAGGTACCGCCACAGATATGTCGTGTGGGATTTGAGTTGTAATCCCATGATATGAGAGTGCTGATATCAGGCATATAACCGCATTGGGAAATCGTAGTCCGACAACTACCAGATCAGGGTTACTGATGGTTGGTAGATTCATAAGCCGATAAATACCTCGTGAAACCTGTTCAATAATGCCGTGGTCTCGCATCTTATATAAAGTATATCGCGATATACCATAACTGATAGCCTCGCTCATTCGAAGCTGCCCACCATGCTTTCGAAATATCTCCTCTGTGGTTGTCTTATTCTTAAAATTAGACATATTGTTACCATTTATTTTTATATGGTGACAATATGTCTGATTTCGAAAGTAAAATCAAGTCAACTCTTTTAATTAAAAGCTTATTTACGCATCAAACTTGTTTCCTCGGTATTTATTGATAAATACCAAGCTTTTAATAATTTAACTACTCAATTAAATTATTCAACGCAGCTCGAGTTTTGGAACTTGGATAGTTTATTGGGAATCTAATTGGTGAACTGGGCTAAGGGGAACCTGTTTCGCGCTATTCTATCCGAGAAGGGTTTCTGACACCGGTTTAAGTGTCGAAACCCTGAATCGGTTTTTAATCTAACTTTTTCGTTTAATATCGAGCATTTCATGTATTCGTGGTGCCAGAATTAATTCCATGGCAAAGCCCATTTTGCCGCCAGGGACAACAATGGTGTTAGGACGTGACATGAATGAATCCGAAACCATATTCAATATATACGGAAAATCAACTCGTTCTGGTTCACGGAAACGAATCACAATAAAGCTCTCATCCGGTGTCGGAATATCACGTGCAATAAACGGATTCGAGGTATCCACTGTTGGCACACGTTGGAAATTGATATCGGTTCTGGAGAATTGTGGGGTAATGTAATTCACGTAATCCGGCATACGGCGTAAAATTGTGTCAACAATCGCTTCAGCTGAATAACCACGTTGATCATTGTCGCGAAAGATTTTTTGAATCCATTCAAGGTTAACGATAGGGACAACGCCAACCAGTAAATCTACGTGTTGTGCTACATTTGCTGTGTCACTGACTACACCACCGTGTAAGCCTTCGTAAAAAAGGCAATCTGTTCCGGCTTTAATGTCTTCCCAGGGAGTGAATTCACCGGGCTTCTGACCAAAAGGTTCGGCTTCTTCTTCACTGTGTAAATAATAACGACGCTTACAAGTACCGTTTTTACCGTAGCTTTCAAATGTTTTTTCTAATATATCAAATTCATTTGCTTCTGGGCCAAAATGGGATAGTTGCTTGCCTTTTGCTGCAAATTCTTCAATAGCTCCTTTCATCGATGCGCGATCATAGCGGTGATAACTGTCACCTTCGATAATCAGTGGATTAATTTTTTCCCGATAGAAGATATGCTCAAAAGCATTTTTAACCGTTGTTGTGCCAGCACCTGATGATCCGGTAACTGCTATGACAGGGTGTTTTACAGACATGAATACTCCTCAAAAGCGTGTAAATAGTACAAATAGTAAATTCGTTATCAGCGACACATTCTGTGTTGTGCGCTTAACCCTACTCAGTGATGCGGTTTAGGGTTAAATAGGGACGCTATTCTAATCAAAGATCAGCTTAATGTCTTGTTGAAAATGGAAATTACAGTCAATGTCCGCGATTTTGGTATCCGTTAATATTGAATAACAGTCGTTAAAAATTAAATTTATACTGTTAATTCAGATAGTTATGATAATTTCTCACGATTAACTGCACGATAAGCAATATCGGTTCGATATTCCATACCGTGCCAGTTAATGGTTTTGACCAGCGCATAGGCAGTTTGTTGTGCTGTACTAACACTATCACCCAGGCCGACAGCGCATAAAACCCGACCACCACTAGTCACTACCTGATTATCCTTAAGACTGGTTCCGGCATGAAATACTTTATGATTATCCTCAGCGGCCTGTTGCAAGCCCTGAATAACATCGCCCTTGCGATACTCGTTTGGATAGCCACCAGCAGCCAAAACCACACCGACTGCTGCTCTTGGATCCCATTCAGTCTCAATAGAATCGAGCTTTTTATCAATTGCTGCCTGGCACATTTCGACCAAATCGGATTTCAAGCGCATCATAATGGGTTGGGTTTCGGGATCACCAAATCGGCAATTAAATTCAAGAACTTTAGGCACACCATCTGAATCGATCATCACGCCGGCATACAGGAAACCAGTGTAGGGCATACCCTCATCGGCCATGCCTTTTACGGTAGGCATGATGACACTGTTCATAATGGTCTGATGTAGTGTGTCAGTAACAACCGGCGCGGGTGAATAAGCACCCATTCCGCCGGTGTTTGGGCCTGTATCGCCATTATAAGCCGCTTTATGATCCTGTGAGCTGGCTAACGGTAAGACATGCTCACCGTCTACCATTACAATAAAGCTGGCTTCTTCACCAGACAGGAATTCTTCGATAACAATACGATGGCCTGCTTCCCCAAAACGATTGCCATCCAGCATATCCTGTATTGCATTTGTGGCCTGTTGCTCCGTTTCGGCAATAATCACACCTTTACCGGCTGCCAGACCATCGGCTTTTATCACCATGGGTAGTTTTTGGGATTTCAGATATTTGATGGCCGGATCTATCTCGGTAAACGATTGGTAGGCAGCCGTTGGAATATCATGCCGAGCCAGGAATTCTTTTGAAAAAGTTTTTGAGCCTTCGAGTTGTGATGCTTGCTGGCTGGGGCCAAAACAGCGTAAACCGGCTTGTTGGAATTGGTCGACCAGCCCTAGCACTAACGGTGCCTCTGGCCCCACGATAGTCAACTCTATAGCGTTATCCTTGGCAAATTGCAGAAGTTCCGAAACCTGTTCCGCATTGATCGCAACATTTTCGATTTTATTTTCGAGTGCCGTGCCAGCATTTCCCGGTGCAACGTATACCGTTGTGACTAATGGTGATAATGATGCTTTCCATGCCAGGGCGTGTTCTCGGCCACCACCACCAATGACTAAAATTTTCATTATTGACGATCCTGATTAATTATTTTGTTCAATTTCGGCTTTGCTATTATGGAAACGCATGTAATTAACCGAAGTGTTTATTGCGCGTAACATTTTATCCATGCGCGCCTGAAGTGCAGGGTATTTTGACGATAGATCTTTTCGAGGTGATTTACTGTTTAAATCATGAAGGCTTGCATTTTTTCCAGACTCGTCCATTTGATAATAATGCCGATCACTGATTAAGCCGATTCTTTGCGTTGTGCCGTGGGTCACAGTATACGCGTAACGTGAATTATCAAATTGTGGATCGAGTAAATCCCGTCCCAGTGTACTATTGAGATACGGTTGATTAACTAAACTGGCGATGGTTGGTAATAAATCGACTTCGCCGGCAACTTTATTAAATTGTTTTGGTTTGGTTATTAATTTGGGTGCGTAAAAAATTAACGGTACATTAATATTCATTAACCCCAGTTGGCTATACGATGGTTTAATGTGTTTTCCGGTGCCCGGTACACCGTGATCGCCGTAAAATACAAACAGGGTGTTATCGAAATAGTCTTCTTTTTTAGCCTCTTTTAAAAACATACCGACAGTATAATCCAGAAAGCGAAAAGAATTATATTCGCCATTATTTAAAAAACCGGAATCGGTAAGAACTGAATCATTGTTATTATCTTTAATAAATCCCTCAGCATCATCCGGGATAGTATAGGGACGATGGTTGCCTGAAGTTTGGATAATTGCAAAAAAGGGTTTATCTTTTTTTAATTTTCGTAATACATTATTCGCTTCTTTAAATAAATGATGATCGGCAATGCCCCACACATCAACCCGTGGCGATTTATAACTACCTTCTTCGTATAATTTGAGATCAGAAATATTCTTCGAGAGTAAACCACGGATGTTACCCCAGCTGGCGCTACCGCCTAAAAAATACAATTTTTGATAATCCGTAAATGAATTCAGTATTAAATGTTGATCAACAATAAGAGGGTTTCGTGTAGAGGTTCGATGCGATTCAACATCGGGGATGCCGGTTAATGCGGTCCACACAGAGCGGGCTGTTCCTGTGCTTGGTGTGAAATAGTGTTTAAAAAAATAACCTTTTTTAGCCAGGGCATCAATATTCGGTGTTGGATTTAAGGGGTTATCATACAAGCCGGATTTATACGCAGCAAACGATTCTAAAAAAACCATCACAACATTGAATTGTTTGTTTTTGTTTGTTCTAGTTGTTTTTTTACGAGCAGGAATTTTTCGAGTGTAATTTAATGCAAACTTGTTTGGTAAATCAACATTAAGGTAGTGCGCCATGAGGTCATAATATTTTCTGGTTTCATCATCGTTATAAACTACTTTACGATTTTTAAAAGTATTAAAAAAATATAAAACCGGATTACTGGCAACCGCAGGAACAAAGGTATGCGGACTAAAAAAAGCATCACTCCAGCGTAAGGGATAATATGAAATTTTTCCAAATAGTCCGAGTATCATCATGCTGGTGAAAACTGTAGCAATAATAATTTTTTTAAATACACCTCTGGGCGATTCAACTAAATAGCTGTCACGTATAATTAATCTATTTAGAACGAATAAATAGACAAGCATAAATGCCAGTAAACCGGCACTCCAGGGCAGTACAGGATAGGTTTCCCAAACCATCTGTGTTGAAATATCGAGATTTTCAAAAAATCGCAAGATGGTTGCATCTATTAATTTATCAAGATAAGCGTAGTGCCCAAAATTGCCGGTATAAATTAGCAAGACACTGAGCATAACAATGAAAAAATACAACAACCAGAAAAACCGCATGCCACCGGAATTGAACGGATTAAATAATCGGATATTGCCGATGACGAAAATTGGTAAAATAATAAGCAATGATAATTGCAAATCAAACTTCAAACCAAGATAAAAAGCAGTGCTAAGATCACCTAATGCGATTGGATCAATCGGATTATGGTAATACTGCCAAAATGCCACCCGGATTAATGAGAATAAAACGAGATGAAGGCCAGTTATAATAAATAAAAATCGAATGAGTTTGGGCATTGTTGAACTGTATGTTTTATTTAGCGAATATCAAAATGTTTATAGCGTTAATGCTATTATGAGTTTTTGTGTGAACTTATTATATCATAATTGATGAACATTAAGTCTAGCTGATAACAGCTTAAAAAGACTTATATTGCATGGACTTACACCTTGTCTACTGCGACAATTAGATAACTTAAAATTAGTAACAGGTGTTGAGCATTTCTAGTGACGTCTAACAGAAATCAAACGAATCGATTTCGTATTTGGCTTTTGCGGCTCTTATACGTAGTTGTTGCCTTAATCGTTATTTACGGTATTGGCCGTTTTATTGATGTCTCGCTGGGCAGCTTTTATAGTGGTGAACGAGCGCCGTACCTGCAAATGCTTGGGTCAAACCAGGTAACCATTCAATGGCAAACAGTAGAACCCGAATTGGGGGTGGTCCGTTACGGTATCGAACTTCGTAATTTGGGAATTACTGTTGAAGAATCAAACAGCGATATTACGCACAAAGTAAAATTAGTTAATCTTAAACCTGCAACACGCTATTTTTATTCGGTTGGTACTCATGACAAGGTGTTCAAAGGTGGCACCAAAGACGACTGGTTTATAACGGCACCAATAGCAGGACTATCGCATGCTGTCCGGTTTTGGGTATTAGGCGATCCTGGTGACTGGAACCGGGGAATTTTTGATGTACGTGATTCCATGTATCACTGGCTGAAAAAAAATCCACGCGTTAATAAAGATGGCACAAACAAACCCGATTTAGATTTAATTTTAACAACCGGGGACAATGCCTATCGATCGGGTACTAATGAGCAATTTCAAAAAGCCGTTTTTGATCCTTTTAGTGGTGTCTTGAGAAATTACGCCTATTGGCCTGTTTACGGTAATCACGATGCACGTCGCTGGGCTTTTTATGATCTATTCAGTTTCCCAACTCAGGGGGAACTCGGTGGTCTGGCATCCAATACTGAGCATTATTATTCTTTTGATTTTGCGCAGATTCATTTTGTTCTACTCGATACTGAAGATTCAGATTTAAGCAGTGATGGAAAAATGCTGAGTTGGTTACGCCGTGATTTACACCAAACAAAACAACGATGGTTGATTGTGGCTTTCCATCACCCACCTTATTCTAAAGGAACTCACGATACGGATAATCCACGTGATAGTTGGGGTCGATCGTTTGATGTCCGTCAAAATCTGCTTCCAATCTTAGAGCAATACGGTGTGGATTTAGTGTTAACCGGGCACAGTCATATGTATGAACGATCGTATCTGATAAATTGTCATTACGGAGAGTCTGGTAGTTTAAAATCCGGTATGATACTGGATAAAACTCTGGGTAATTCGAATAAACCGTATTATAAATATTCTGAAAAGTTGGCGCCTCATGAAGGAACGGTTTATGTGGTTGCTGGATCCTCATCGAAAGTTGATATGGGGCCTTTAGACCACCCAGTCAATGCCGTTAATTTATTTGAACTAGGCTCAATGATTATTGATGTCAATGATAAAAGATTAGATGCACGATTTATCAATGACAAAATGCAGGTGTTGGATAATTTTAGTATCGTTAAAGGTCATGTCAGCACTAAACAAATTATAACCCCATGTGTAAAATAATAATTTATCATCATTATGTACCGAAAACATTTTCATAAAACGCACCGACAAGTATTTTCCATAAAAAAATGGAAAATGCGATCGTTATTCTGGGGCTTCGCCATCATTGTCGGAACGATTGCCGCGCTATTCGCATTGGCCAGTAGTGCAACCGATCATTTTTATCATTACCTCTTTATTAATTATCCCGAGATCGCTTATACGCTACCGCCAATAGGTTTGTCATTAATCGCATGGTTAACACGCAATGTGTTTAAAGGGACGGAAGGTAGTGGTATCCCTCAGGCTATTGCAGCTTTATCGATGAAAAAAAATCAGGCACGAAATTCAGTATTATCACTAAAAATAGCAGCAGGAAAAATTTTATTAACTTGTATGGGATTATTGAGCGGTGCATCAATTGGTCGAGAAGGTCCAACTGTTCACGTGGGCGCATCGATTATGTATTCATTACGGCATTTTAAATATTTTCGCGGTCGGAAAATGTCAAAAGCATTAATTTTGGCCGGTGGTGCTGCTGGGATATCAGCAGCATTTAATACGCCATTAGCAGGAATTATTTTTGCTATTGAAGAGATGTCGCGCTCATTCGAAGAAAAAACCAGTAATACATTATTAATCGTTGTTGTTGTCGCAGGACTAACTGCCTTGCTGATATTGGATCAATACACTTATTTTGGTTCTACTAACGCTACGCTGCCATTATCATCTGCGTGGTTGGCTGTGCTAGTGCTTGGCGTTGTTGGTGGTTTGTTGGGTGGTTTGTTTAGTACTCTTTTAATTTTTGGAACAAAAAAAATTGCAGCCAGCATTCAACGCCGTCCAGTAACCATTGCGTTTACTTGTGGCGTGCTAATTAGTATTATCGGTTTTTTATCTGATGGCCAAACCTTTGGCACTGGTTACCTCGAAGCTAAAAATCTAGTGACCGGCGGAACTGCCGATCTGACTTTTCCTTTTTATAAATTTTTGGCTACTATTGTCTCTTACCTAAGTGGCATACCCGGTGGCATCTTTGCACCATCACTCTCAATTGGTGCCGGTGTAGGCTCGGTGATGGCCGAGTTTTTACCAAACAGCTCATTTTCTGCAATTGTACTGTTAGGCATGGTCGGGTACTTCACCGGTGTCGTACAAACCCCGATAACCGCATTTATTATTGTAATGGAAATGACTGATAATTCTGGCATGCTAATGCCACTCATGGCAACGGCATTAATTGCCAAGAGTGTGTCCAGAGTTGTTTGCCCAGTCCCTATTTATGAAGCGATGGCACAGCTTTATTTACACAAAGTGAAACTAAATAGTTAACTCATTAAGGCTATTCAGGTGCACCCTGCCATAACATTTCATATCCGATTTCATAGGTTTCTTTACAAAAGGTTGCCAGATGATCAAATTTTTCTTTAAAGACAGTATCCGCATGTGATTTTTCATGTTGCTCGAAACTTTTCCAATAGGTCACGATAACAATATGCTGTTCGGTCATTTTGGTAGAGGCGAGTGATCCTTCGTCTGAAATAAATCCGGTGTATTTGTAAACCTGTCCTCCAATAAAACCACCATTGTCATCACCGTAATTATTTTTAACGACATTACACATTTCGCCGAGTGTTAATTCAACATCTTGCATGGTAAAATCGTCTTTTAGTTTTACAACGTTAAACAACATGACACAGCCAAATGGAATATTAATAGGATGAAACATAGTAAGTACCTCGGTTAGATTAAAGTTTAGTGTTTTAGAGAGTATACCGATTTAATGTATTCGACGGGTCGTGATTCACTAAGTTACTGAATTTTTTATTAAGCATATTATTATTTGTAAAATATCAATGAAACCGGAATTTCATGGTATTATTAGTGAACATTTATTGCTCAATATAGCGTGTAGTCGGGGTAACTTAAATTGAAACAGTATTTAGATTTAATGCGTCATGTCAAAGAACACGGAATAAAAAAAGAAGACAGAACCGGAACTGGAACCTTAAGTGTGTTTGGCTATCAAATGCGCTTTAACTTAGCGGACGGTTTTCCATTAGTGACAACTAAAAAATGTCATGTGCGTTCAATTTTCCATGAGTTGTTATGGTTTCTAAAAGGTGACACCAATATAAAATATTTAAAAGACAATGGTGTTTCTATCTGGGATGAATGGGCCGATGAGCAGGGCAACCTTGGCCCGGTTTATGGATCACAATGGCGTTCGTGGCCAACGCCTGGCGGCGATAAAATTGATCAAATCAGTAACATCATAAATCAGATTAAAACCAATCCCGATTCACGTCGAATTATTGTGAGTGCCTGGAATGTGTCAGAAATTGATAACATGGCATTGCCACCCTGTCATGCTTTTTTTCAGTTTTACGTTGCAGATAATAAATTGTCCTGTCAACTATACCAACGTAGTGCTGATATTTTTTTGGGTGTGCCCTTCAATATTGCATCGTATGCCTTATTAACAATGATGGTAGCGCAGGTGTGTGGTTTAGAGCCCGGTGATTTTGTTCATACACTAGGTGATGCTCACCTTTATTCAAATCACATGGAACAGGTTGATTTACAATTATCACGCACGCCATTTGCACTTCCAACATTAAAAATTAATTCTGACATTAGTAACATCTTTGGTTTTAGTTATGATGATTTTGAATTACAAAATTATCAAAGTCACGATGCAATTAAGGCGGTAGTAGCCGTTTGATCATTTCACTAATTGCTGCAATGGATGAAAATTCTGTTATCGGCATCAATAATAGTTTGCCGTGGAAACTACCGTCCGATATGAAATGGTTTCGTGAACATACCATGGGTAAACCGATTGTGATGGGGCGTAAAACCTTTGAATCGTTTGGTGCAAAGCCATTGCCTAAAAGGCAAAATATTATTGTGACCCATAACCAGCAGTATCGAGCTGAAGATTGTGATGTAGTTAGCTCAATTGAAGCAGCGTTATCAGCCGCTAAAAATGCAGATGAGCTCATGATTATTGGTGGCGCTTCTTTTTATGAACAAACAATTGCGTTGGTTAATCGACTGTATCTAACAACAGTGCATACCCGAGTTGATGGCGATGCCTGGTTTCCTAAATTTAATTTATCCGATTGGAATATTAGTTTTGAAGAACGTCATGAAGTCGATGATAAAAATTTAATAGCGCATACATTTCGAATTTTCGATCGTCAGTAGAACACATAATTTAATTAGTGTAAGTATCACTTTACAATATTTATTTATAATGCTTAGTATTATTTATATTTATACTGAAATAATAATAAACGTTTGAGCTAAATAAAAATTTGTGAAACATGCACGTTTTTCGTCGCTAGAGATATTTATCTTGCGTGATAGGCGGACGATGCAAATCCAGTTTAGGCGTGGTGACAGCGCATCGTAGTGATAGGGATTTCACCGTGGCACGGATCGCCACATCGAGCCATGGTTTTTATCTAAAGTTAGCCAGGGCATTTCACTTGATAATAGTTTAAGTCATCATCAATTTTTAATGCAGTAAGATGTTTACCCCACAAACAGCCGGTATCGAGTGCATAAATACCCTCTTCAATTCGGAGTCCCAACGTGGACCAATGACCAAAAATTATTTTATCTGATTTTGTTTTACGATTATCCACTTCAAACCACGGTATGATATTTTCATTAACATTTTTAGCTACAAATTCAGGTGAATTTTTTTCATTTAAATTTAAACGACCATTTGGATAACAATAACGAATTCGAGTAAAAGCATTGCAAATATAGCGTAAACGTTCCCAACCGCTTAAGTCTTCCTGCCATAAATCCGGGTGATCACCGTACATGTGTTCCAGAAATTCCAGAAAATGTTCACCAGCCAATACTTGCTGTAACTCATTAGCATAGCGTAATGCCGATGCTAAATCCCAGTCCGGGGGAATTCCAGCATGCACTACAGTAAAATTGCTGGCAGCATCATGATGGATCAGTGGTTGGCAACGTAACCAGTTAAATAATTCGTCAGCATCGGGTGCATTTAGCAGGCTGGATAATGAATCTCGTTTATCTTTTTTAATACCTGCTCGAACTGCTAAAGCATGTAAATCATGATTACCAAGAACAGTAATGGCATTTTCACCAAGTGATTTTATGAATCTTAAGGTTTCTAAAGATTGTGAACCACGATTAATAAGATCACCTGCAAACCAGAGTGTATCTTTATCCGTTGAAAAATTGATGTGTTCCAGAAGATCTTGTAATTCAGTAAAACAACCCTGAATATCTCCAATTGCGTAGGTAGCCATTTTTATAAATTATTTTTTTGTAATTCGATTCTTCGAAACCAACTGGACAGTTCTGTTGGTTCATCAGAAAGTAACTTGAGATCGGGACATGCATCGAGTAATTTTTCAAATACAACGTTTGTGCGTGTAATGAGTAAGCCCAAAATAGGACTAATTAAACAACGTAAATAGGCTTTCTGTCCTGGGCGTATAAATTTATCAAGTATAATTATTTTCCCGTCTGGTTTTACGATGCGAGCTGCTTCGAGTAATGCTTGCTGAGAGTTGGGTACTACAGCCAGTATTAAATGCATAATTACGATATCAAATGAATTATCGGTATAAGGTAGTTTCATGACATTGCCAACGCACAAGTGCAAATTACTTAAGGAATCTTTGGGAATTTTTCGAAGCATGTTGGGTGTAATATCAATGCCATGATATTCAGCATTGTTCTCCAGATGAGGAATGTCTAAACCCGTTCCGATTCCAGATAATAATATTTTTTTATTCTCGATAGACGTTATCTGCGCAATACTTTTTTTGCGCATACTGTAGGTAGCCTGTGCAACAATACTGTCGTAGATAGGTGCAATCAATCGATAGGTATGTTGTAAGCCCATTATTATTACGAAATGAAAATAAACAGTTTAATGTAATGAATGTGGTGTCGATAGAGTAAATGGCGGAATATTGGCTTCAAATTCTACACCGTCATCGGCTATCATGAAATATTTACCGTGCATACTGCCGACAGGAGTTTCGAGCATGGTGCCACTGGTATACTGAAAGCCTTCACCCGGGCTTAAATCAGGTTGCTCCCCGACAACGCCATCTCCTTTAACTTCTTGTGTGTTACCATCTGCGTTGGTTATAACCCAGTGACGACTGATAAGTTTTGCACCAATTGTACCGGTATTTTTTATAGTGGTGGTATATGAGAAAAAATAACGTTTTTGATTAGGATCAGATTGATGTTCAATGTATCGAGTATTGACATCGATTTCAATCGTATATTCCGGAACTTCAGTATTCATTTAAAATCCAGTTAGTAGTAATTTAGTTAATTTTTACTTTTTTTTAGGGTGATGCTTTAAAACATAGTCAAAGGCATGTTTTACAGTTTTATCGACTGAATTCAGCATTTCAGCACGTTCATCAGATTTTGTATAGAATACCATATCTACATTGTGGCGAATATATCTGGCTGGCAACTTATTTAGTGCTACACAGGCAATATCCTGCAAAAAATCGTCATGTTCAACGTCACTGGGAACGACCACATTTTTAGTAATACTATCAAGTACGAGTTGCTCATAATAATTCGAAATTGAGTCATATGGCATAAGCTTGTGTCCTATTTAAGATATTAACATGATAAGTATATATTACATTTGTAAATTTATTTGTTCATCCTGAGTAATTATGTTTTGACTGATTAACCAGGTTTTAGCATCTTGTGCATCTTCTTCAAACCAGCGTTTTGCGCAGCCAAGCCTGAAAGTATATCCCCAGGAATCCATATCACTAAACATGGTTTTACGATTGTAATTTGTGAATTGATCACTTAATAGAATTTGCAGATAACAAACAGCATTTTCTTCGTCGTAGTCACCACCTGCATCGGTATCCAGCTGTTTGCGCCGTAGGCTATCCATACAGATATAATGGCAAGCCTCATGCAGTAGAGAGTGCATCGGCGTATCATCACGAACATAGAGCGTATTCTTGATTAATCCTGCTTCAGATTCTCCCCAGTAGCTACCCGGTATTGTTTGAGATTGAATATAATTTACCGCAAGCCCAAAAAAACTTAATAAATCTTTGATTTCAGCAGATGAAATTTGTGACTGCAGAGTAACAGTCTTTTCATTGCATAAAATATCATTGGGCATTTTGGATTTTTCCGTTGGTAAATATTTGTATAATATGTACTCGATTACCTGGGTAGATCAAATCCGGATTTTTAATATTACTTAATCGTGCAAGTTCCGGATAGCGGTATGGGTCGTCGACATAAAATTTTGCTATATCCCAAAGAGTATCACCTTTAACGACAATGTGGATAATTTCTTTAGTGATCGTTGATGGCGCAATTTTTTCTGAATTTAGATCTTTCGCTACCTGAATTGTTATTTTGTAATCTTTTGAAGATGTATCGGGTTTTTGAATTTCAGATGCCACATTTTCAGAAACTGTATTTAATGCTTGTTCCGTTTCGGTATTTTGGCTTTCACTGATAGTTTCATTATTTTCATCAATAGTAATTGTCTCTTCTTTAAGGCTATCAAATTGTTCGTTTGTTACTGGAGTATGAACTGTAATAGTAACCCCTTCAGAGTCATTAGAGATGTCAGCCGAATAACCGGGGTCTGATTTTTTTACTATAGTCTTTTTTTCTGTCGAGTTTGGTTCGTGTGTAAAGGAAGTAATTTGTTGTATATCCCTGGATTTCGTTGACTTCTTAATTACCTCATCACTTGAATAACGAGTTATATTTTGAGGTGCTTCAATTGCTTGTTTGGGTTCATCAGGTTTGTCTTCGAGCAGCGCACTATTTTTACTGGTGGTTTTGGTTTTTTCAGATTTTAGAGTAGCTTTATCTTTGTTATAAGCATATTTTTTATTTTCAGGGGTATTATTTACCTGCCAATAAAAATAACCACCGAATAACAATACTAGTAATAATGCGATCCCGGTAAATAATATCCCATAGGTGTTATTAGAATCGTTAGTGTGATATGAAATATTTGGTGTTGTTTTTTCATTATCAGGAATCTCATTATTTTTTGAAAATTTATTTGAGTTTAAATATTTAGCTGTATTTAGTTTCGTAATGATTTTTTTATTTATATCAGAATCAATTTTAGTATTTTCTTTTGTGGTTTTGGTATTGTTTGTGATGTTGCTTTTAGTAATGACACTGCTGCTATCGCGAGATTTATTTTTACTTTCAATTGTCTTTGAGAATAGTTTTTTTTCAGGTGTATCTATTTTTTTTGATTCAAGTTTGTCCTGTTTTAACGGGGTTGTTTGGGGGGTAGGAGTTATTTTTTTAGCGTCACTGTTTTCAATATTATCGATTGAAGTTTTATTTTTTGAAATGTGTGCCTGCTTACTAGTTTTGATGTTATCTGTGTCAACCACGCTGGGTGTCGTGATTTTTATATTATTTTTATGATCTTGTTCAGCAGATAGTGCAGTATTTATTTCACCATCGTTATTCGCTGATTTATCTAATCGAGATAAATTATTGTCGATTTTTGATTTAGTCGCTTTGAGTTTTAATTCTTTTAAATGCTCAATATAAGATTTTAAATAGCCAATTTGTTTTATAGCATATAAATTTTCAAATTCAGCATACAAGTGAATTTCATCATTGTAGGTTAGCGTTCTACTAAATGTTGCTTTTGGAATAAGGGGCGGTGGGTTGCCCCAACCTGTAGTGGGTGATTCCATAACATCCAAAATATCATCAACCCAAAAGCCAATATGACCTGTAGACAATTCCGTTATAATAATTCTACCGGGGTCACGCCACTCGTCAGGATCAACGCCAAAGTTTTGTCTTAATTCACACACATTCACTAATGTTGAACCAAATTTAAAAATGCCTGAGTGTCGTGATCGCTGACCGGGTAGTTTTGTTAGCGGTGCAGGGTGAGTAATTGAAATTACCGAAATACAGGGCGCACAACACAGTACAGGTCCAACCCTGTAAATCAAGATAGTATTGTTGTCTTGAATTGTAGCCACACGCGACCCTTGAAGATTCACTATACTTATATAGTATCGGCTGCTAACTGCTTGTAATTAAATTTTTGGCTTATTGATTGTTAAAATTGCGGTATAACAATTTAGGAGCTAATTCTGTAGCTTGTTGATTCCATGTTCTCACTTTTGTTGAGTATATAAGATTTTTGATATTATTAGATTTATACATAATTTTTAGATAATTAATCCTTAGTTACCTCGCTGTAACAATTGGCTAGTAACACAAAATCGCTAATGCTGAGCTGCTCTGGTCGTATCGTGGGGTTAATACCACATTGTTCAATTTGCTCGCTATCCAACATTTTTTTTAGGCTATTACGTAGTGTTTTTCGTCGTTGTGAAAAAGCTTGAGTGACTATTTGTGAAAAAGCCTTAATATCATCTACTTCATTCGGTAGTTCATCATAGGGGGTTAGCCTTACCAAGGCCGAAGTTACTTTTGGTGCGGGTGAAAAGGCATCCGGAGCGATTGAAAATAAATAATCAATTTTACAAAAATATTGTAACATCACGCTAAGCCGACCATAGGTTTTACTGCCCGGACCGGCTGCCATTCTGTCAACAACCTCTTTTTGCAACATGAAGTGCATGTCTTTAATTAAAGGCAGTTGTGACATTAAATGAAATAATATCGGTGTTGAGATATTATAAGGTAGATTTCCAATAATTCGTAGCGGCTTATCTTTGTCCAGCTCTAAATCAGTTAGCTGAACTTTTAATACATCCGCCTGTATGATATTAAGTTTGCCTGATGATTCACAGTTAGCTTGTAATTTGGGAATGATATCACGATCTAATTCTATAACGGTTAACGATTTGGCAATTTGTAATAACGGTGCTGTAATTGCACCTAAGCCGGGGCCTATTTCAATAATCGATTGTTCTTCTTTAGGATTAATGGAATAAACGATTTGCTGAATGACCGACTGATCGGTTAGAAAATTTTGCCCAAATCGTTTTCTGGCTTTGTGATTATTATTGTCACTGGAAAATTTGTTCATAATATCGATTATTACTGTGACGATTGTATTAATTCATCGGCAACCTGGCAGGCATAAATTAAACTACTGATGTCGCTATTACCTGTTCCGGCTAGTTCAAGAGCGGTACCGTGATCAACCGATGTTCGAATAAATGGTAACCCTAATGTTATATTCACAGCTTGTCCAAAGCCGGAATATTTTAAAACGGGTAAACCTTGATCATGAAACATGGACAATACTACATCAACACTGGCAAGTCGTTCCGGTGTAAACGCTGTGTCTGCCGGTATCGGCCCTGTTAGTTTAACGTTTTTATTGTTAAACGATTTTATTACCGGTTCTATAATATTGATTTCTTCATCACCAAGATGACCACCTTCGCCTGCGTGAGGATTTAAACCGCAAACTAGAATATGAGGCGCGGTAATATTAAATTGCTTCTGCAAGGCGTTAATAATAATTTTGATGGTGTTTGTTAGTTTATCTCGAGTAATTGCTTTACTTACCTGTGATAGTGGTAAATGCGTTGTAACTAATGCAACGCGAAGCGTTTTATGTGCCAGCATCATAACTACTTCTGAGTTGGTTTTTTCTGCAAAAAATTCAGTGTGCCCGGTAAAAGCATGTCCGGCATCGTTAATAATGGCTTTATGAATTGGCCCTGTAACAACAGCAGAAAATGTATTGTTTATACAGTGTTTAGTTGCCAGCTCCAAGGTTTCAAGAACATACTCAGAATTTTTTTTATCTAATTTTCCAGCAGTAACCGGTGTTTTTAATTTTACCGGTAATACACAGATTTCACCGGAGTTGCATGTGTGCTTTGATGACTTGTCATAAGGAATGATTTTTAAAGGTAACTTAAGTAATTCTGCTCGTTGGTAAAGTAAATCTGGATCGGCGATTACAGTGTATTTAAATGTGTGTTGTTGTGCTAATTGAACAATTAAGTCCGGTCCTATACCTGCCGGTTCACCGGCAGTCAGGCAAAAGCTGTTAGATTCATTTGATTGGCGGGACATCGTTATTTATCAAATTGATATTCAACAAAAGCTTCATCTCGAATTCGTCTTAACCAATTTTGAATTGCTTCATCTACCTTGCGGCGTTTAATTTGAGCTCGTACCTGGTCATGACGGTATTTTTTAGTATTATCAAGTTCGCGTCTTGATAGTGACTGAACGATGTGCCAGCCAAACTGAGTACGAAATAATGGACTGATATCACCTTTTTTTAATTTAGTCATTTCTTTTTCGAAACGGGGAACCATCGTGCCAGGACTCACCCAACCCAGGCTTCCACCTTTTATAGCAGATGATTTATCATCAGAATGTGTTTGAGCCAGTTTCGCAAAGTCATCACCATTTAATATTTGTTCACGTATACGTTCTAATTTACTTCGAGCTGTTTTGTCACTGACTAATTGACTGGTTTTAATAAGGATGTGTCTGGCAAGAATCTGATTAACTATGTGTTTTTCATCTTTGGATCGCTTATCATTTAATTTTAATATGTGGAATCCACTGGGGCTTTTAATCAAGTTGCTTATTTCACCTACTGTCATTTTAGCTAAATGATCTGCAAAAATTTCGGGTAACTGGCCTGTCTTTAACCAACCTAACAATCCACCTTGAAGTGCATTTTGTCCGCTCGACACTGAAATTGCGATTTTACTAAAATCACTACCATTTTTAAGCTCTTTGAGTACTTTTTTTGCTTTCCCCAGAGCTTGCGTAATATCATTATTACCGGCAGATTCTGAAATAGGAATTAATATGTGTGACAGGTTGTATTCAGATGTTGAGCTAGCTGAACTGGAATTTTTTTCAATTTGATTTTTAATTTCTTGCTCAGTAATAATAATTTGGCTTTCAACTTGTTTTTTTCTAAGTTGCGTTATTATCATTTCATCTCGGATATTGTCTCGAAATTCTGAAAAATTAAACTGGTCCTTTTTTAAAACTTCACGAAATTGATCTAATGACAATTTATTTTGTGCTGCAATATTTGAAATAACATTATTAATTGTTTCATCATCAATTTTTATTCCTGCTCGCTCGGCGAGTTGTAATTGCAGTTTGTCCAATATTAAGCGTTCGAGAATTTGTTTTTGGAGTATTTCCATCGATGGTAACTGTGATTTTTGTTGTCGCAATTGATAAATAATGGTTTTTACACGACGATCCAGCTCGGATTTTGTTATAACCTGAGTATTTGCGATAACCAGAATTCTGTCTAATTCGATAATTTTTTGATTTTTGATGCTGGAGTTAGCATTAACCACATTAAGCAGTAAGCTTAAAAATAGTAATAGTTTCAATGATTTCATTAATTTACACTTAAATTTTGCTATTAGTTTGAAAAGTCTATAATAGCATTATTTATCATTGGGTCGATATCATTCTGGTCACCGATACTGGATAAGCCCTTAAGAATAAACTCGAAAAACAGACTACGTTCGTTATTAAGTACCGTTTGGCGTTTCACAACTCGAAATGCCCAGCAACAGCTATCAAATCGAAGCCCGTAAACTTGCTCGACCAGCTTATTATTGAAGTAATCATAGTTGCGACGTCCAAAACCCTGCCATTGGCTTGATATTTTCCATTGTAATGAAATATCGAGTGACTCAGTTTTTTTACGTTCATAACGGTGTAAAAAGTTGACGACGCCATCACGGAAGGTTTTGTATTGCAGTCGCGTAGTGCTTTTATTCAAATCTTTGGTTTCTTTGTCGTATTCCAGAGTACTGCCAAGGGTCCAGGCATCAGATGGCTGGGCACTAATATCAACAAAATAATTTAATGTTGCAGCTGGATTATCGACTCGGTCAAAAAAACGTTTTTGACCGATACTGGCACTGAGCATTGAGACACCGGAATCGAGCCGGTAAAAATGGGAGCTTAGGCCTAAACTGAGTTCGTTTGCATCGGGAACTTTATCAGCACCAGTGCTGGTATTTTCACGAAACAATTGATTAAAGCTTGAATCGACAGTTGTGGTATCAAAATTGGGTAATTGAGATTGATCCCGATTAGGACGGTATAAGTAAAAAATTCTAGGCTCTAAGGTATTTAAAATTGGTATATCGGAGAATGACGTATCACGTTCAAAGAAAACACCACTGTCGAGGCTAAATGTTGGGGCTACCCGGTTTGGATTACTACTATATACAATTGTTGGATCTTTTACGTTCGTACCGGGATTTTTCAAATTGTATTGCGTCATTCTTAAACTGAGTTTTGGTTTTAAATAGGCTGCCGCACCAACCACCGGGTAACTAATTGCCGGTTCGATATCCGATCTCAAACCTGTTGGGGTAGTGTCTCGGCCACCTCGAGGTTTATCTGAAC
>CAYOHQ010000006.1:0-30920 GCA_964403805.1 uncultured Thioalkalispiraceae bacterium
ACAAACATTACTTTAAACTAAGATTTTTCAAAAATGCTTTTCCTGGTGCCCTTGGTACCTTGGCAACTAAAATAAAACAGGACAATTTTAAAATGACGGAACTAAAAAACGATCGCTTTCTACGCGCCCTTCTACGTCAACCAGTTGATAAAACGCCAGTCTGGATGATGCGCCAGGCAGGTCGTTATTTACCTGAATACCGCGCCACCCGCAAAAAAGCCGGTGACTTCCTGACTTTATGTAAAACACCAGAACTGGCAACTGAAGTAACAATGCAACCACTGGAACGATTCCCTCTGGATGCTGCGATTTTATTCTCCGACATTTTAACCATTCCCGATGCCATGGGACTCGGTTTGTATTTTGCTGAAGGCGAAGGTCCTAAATTCGAACGGCCACTCCGCAGCGCTGCTGACATCGATAAATTATTCGTGCCACAGATGGATGAAGAACTTGGTTATGTGATGGCTGCTGTTAATATGATTCACCGTGAACTCGATGGTAAAGTACCATTAATTGGTTTCACCGGTAGCCCGTGGACATTGGCTACTTACATGGTTGAAGGTAGCTCATCAAAAGATTTTGCACACATTAAGGGTATGTTGTTTGATCAACCAAAATTACTGCATAAAATTTTAGACATTCTGGCAGATACCATTATTCACTATTTAAATGCTCAAATTGAAAACGGTGCAGAAGCCGTGATGATTTTTGATACCTGGGGTGGTGCACTAACCCCACGTGACTATGTTGAATTTTCACTGGACTACATGCAAAAAATTATCGATGGCGTTAATCGCACTCACAATGGCAAACAAGTACCCGTGATTATGTTTACCAAAGGCGGTTCAGGCTGGTTAGAGTTGCAAGTTGATAGCGGTGCCGATGCTTTAGGTCTGGATTGGACAATTGATATCGGAGATGCGCGCGAACGGGTCGGCCATAAAGTAGCACTACAGGGGAATATGGATCCCACTGTTTTATATTCATCACCGGAACGAATCCGTGAAGAAGTAAAAATAATTTTAGAAAGTTTTGGACACCATGAAGGACACGTATTTAATTTAGGCCACGGTATTCATCCAACCATACCACCGGAACATGCGGAAGCTTTTGTGAATGCCGTTCATGAATTCAGCCCAAAATATCATTTACAATAAATTGAAAAAGACCGGCCACATTAAAAAAATGCGCAGTGAATTGGGCTCACCAATTCAGTATTTTTTACCATTAGATGATGACGAGGTGCCATTAAACAAACTCATCGGTAAAAAAATCACTCTGGAATTTAGTGGTGAAATTCATTGCTCAAACTGCGGTAAAAAAACCAACAAAAGTTACTCACAAGGTTATTGTTTTGTTTGCATGCGCTCGTTACCGCAATGCGATATGTGCATTATGAAACCGGAGACTTGCCACTTTCATTTGGGCACCTGCCGCGATGCGGAATGGGGTGAAAAAAACTGTTTTAAAGATCACACTGTGTATTTAGCAAATACTTCCGGAGTAAAAGTCGGCATTACCCGTGACACACCAACGCGTTGGGTCGATCAAGGTGCTACACAGGCATTACCCATCTTCCGTGTTAAAAATCGATTACTATCGGGCTTGATTGAAACTGAATTTAAACAACACATTGCAGATAAAACCGATTGGCGCAAGATGCTCAAAGGCAATGCAGATACTATCGACCTGGCAGAACGACGTGATGAACTTTTCGAAACCACTAAAAAAGCCGTTGCTGCTATTATAAAAAAACACGGCGACGATGCTGTTGAGGCTTTAGACCAGGATAGCATTTTACTCGATTTTCCGGTTGAAGCCTTTCCTGAAAAAGTAAAATCATTAAACTTTGACAAAACCCCGGTCATCTCAGGAACCTTGCAGGGTATTAAAGGCCAGTATTTAATTTTAGACAGCGGCGTTTTAAATATTCGGAAATTTACCAGTTATCTGATTAGTCTGGATTATTAGCATTTAGAGTCATTCTTAACTCTATGTACACGATTTAGAATAATCAAATATGGCTATAACTGGTCATTAATGATAATCTGTTATCTAAATAGTACTCAATATGAAAAAATAACACATCTGTACTGGTCTAAATAAGTTTAACTGTATATAGCCAAATCTGTCTAGCATCGGTAATATACAAACCATAGCAGAACACAGCTAAATAGAATTCTTAAATATGAATTTCGTTTGATTAGGATGATCAGGGAATTTGTATCTGGAAACCGAGTTACTTGCAAGAGTATACACCCATGGCCAGGGACGGCCTCCCTCTTACTGCTTTGTCAGTTCAAAAAATAGTCTCAAAATTTACTAATACTTGATTATATTTTAATCAATTTTTTAGCTATCATAAAATTATTATCATTTTTCGAAATGAACAGATCAATTTCATTTAAAATCTTGTACACTTGAAACCAAGGGATAAAAATTAACCATTGTGACAAGGAAATATGTCTCGTTCAGAATTCTTATACGATGCAATAGCACAAGAGTTAACACAGGCCATTGATCAAGGGACCTACAGTGTTGGCACGCGTATGCCCTCATTACGGCAGCTATGTGAACAATATCATGTCAGTATGACAACCGCACAACAGGTCTATTCAGTGTTAGAAGATGCCAGTTTAATTGCGACTCGACCACGCTCTGGCTACTATGTTCGCTCGCGAATACGGGAATTTGATACCCAACCGGCAGCGAGTCAACCCACCGATACCCCACGTGATGCACCCTACAGTCAGGATTCGATAACCCTGTATGAAGACTTTTATGCTGATTCAATCTATCAATTTGGTTCAATAGGCTCCCCTGCCGAAGAGCTGATACCCGACCGTATTATTGCACGGCACATTACCAAGGCCGTTAAAGAATACCCAAGTCAATCCTGCCAATATGATTCACCGATGGGTGATATCGAATTACGAAAACAGATTGCACTCAGGATGTTTGATGCCGGTTGTAGAGTCAGTGCAAAAAATATCATTATTACTCAGGGTTGTCAGGGGGCAATTGCGTTGGCATTACAAGCCATCACCACCAAAGGCGATACAGTTGCCGTTGAATCTCCAATTTACCCAGGCGTGAGCCAATTATTGTGTCAGCTGGAATTAAAAGTATTGGAAATTCCAACACACCCGCGAGATGGTGCTGATTTAGGGGCATTAAGCCGCTTAATTAAACGCCGGGCAAATAATGTTAAGGCCTGCATTTTAATTCCAAACTGCCAAAATCCATTAGGCGGCAGCATGCCAGAAGAAAATAAACGCCATCTCATTAAAATTTTGGCTAATGCTAATATCCCTTTGATAGAAGACGATGCCATGGGCGATTTAATTTATAAACGCCCACGCCCCAAAGCCGCCAAATCGTATGATACTGATGGTAACGTATTATATTGTTCCTCTTTTTCTAAAATACTGGGGCCCGGACATCGTATCGGCTGGATTGAACCCGGTAAATTCTATGAAAAAGTGATTCGCAATAAAGCCGTTAGCAGTTTAATGACCCCCCCTTATATTCAACATGCTTTCACTGAATTTTTAAAAGGCGGTAGTTATATTCGAACAGTTAATAAAGCCACGACAGTTTATCTTGCTCGTATGACACAACTACGCAGATGGATATACGAGTATTTTCCAAAAGGCATTCGCTACACAAATCCGCAAGGTGGTTATTTTTTATGGATTGAATTACCAAAAGCAATTGATTCAAAAATGTTAACGACCATGGCATTAAAGAAAAACATCGGTATCGGTCTTGGTTCATTATTTTCACCGAGTGAACTCTATAGCAATCATATTCGTCTTAGTTGCACTGATTCTAAAATGGAAAGAATGCGACTTGCCGCTCAATCACTTGGTATGATGGCGCATGAATTATTAGATAAAAGTTCGAGTGAATAAAATTATTTAGCTTTTTTTTTAAGCTTACTTTTATTTTTTTTCTTCTTTTTCTTCTTACTCGTGTAATAAACACCAGGAAACCAGGACTTGTGTAACTTCAAGGTTTCCTGCAAATCATCATTTTCATCACAAGCGAATTTAAATAATTGGGTTCCAATACTAATAAAATCATCGTTACTTAATTTATAAAGCTCAATCGCAGAATCGTTCACTATTGTAGTATTAGTACTATTTAAATCCTTAATATAATAATCAACAACACCTTCAGCACTAATACCTTCGACTGCTTCAATAATCGCATGATGCGTACTGACCAGCTCGTCATCGATTGAAACATCATTATCATTACTACGGCCGATGGTATATTGCTGTTTGTTAATATGCAGTTTAATGCCAGCAACACCTTCTTTATATTGAATTAAACTTGCCATGTATTAATCTCATCGATGTTCGTTTAAACCCAGATTCTATCACAAATTCGCTATATTCGATTTAGCGTTACGAAATATTATTAAAAAATACATAAATAACACTAAATTCTCGGATTTCAACTATAGTATCTATTTAGATGGACGACTTTATGTATAGTGTTTAGTTATTTAATTTAAAACTCAATCTACACAAACAAGTCAAAATGGTTTTTATTAATGCGATTACCAACTTTTAGTAGCTTCAAATCACGCTATATGGTGTTGTCTATTAGCCTGGTGCTCGTCATCATTATTACCATTGGTATCTCGGAGAATAGAGTTAATTCAACGTCTAATGAATTAACAAAAAGTATCAGCCAACGAATTGAAATATCAAAATTAATTGAAAGACTGCATATCGATATCTCAAAAGCAAATCGTGCAATTGATTTATACATGATTTCACCAAATAAAGAATCACGCACTATTTTAAAAACCTCCTATTCCAACATACATAAAATTTTATCTAAATTAAACAATCTGCATTGGGTTAATACCAACCTGTTACCCCATTCAATAATTGAGTTTGACAAAATAATTAACGAATTAGAAAGTGAGTCAAACCAATTAATGGATATTCGAACCAATGCCAATGAAATGTACCCCTCGTTTGCAATTGCAAATGGCTCCATGAGGGAAACAAACAAAACTGTTGTTTCATTAGTAAATAATGCACTACAGGAAAAAATAGATGAACAAAAAGAAGGTTCAAATCAGTATTTAATATTAATTAAATTGCGTGACCACTGGCGGCGTTTGATTAACAATTATCGAATATATCTTATCAACCGACTGGGTTCCTTGTTTGAAAACCAGCTAGACAACCAGGCTGAAGTCGTTAAAAAAGATTATGAAAAAATCAAGTTATATATAGTAGAAATATCGGCATTAAAATTAGACGCCGATACCGGTGTTGACACAGAAATATTAATTGATGATATTCCACCGCTAACAAAAAAATGGTTTTCTGATTTTGAAACAGTATTGAAAATTAATACCAGCTCAAACTGGCGTACTGATATCCCGATTTTAAGTAACCGAATATACCCCATGTTTAAACAGGTAAATTATGATTTGGAATACATTAGTCGAAAATTACATCACGCGTCCACAACTGACTTAGCAACACTAGAGGATTCGATGACCTCTGTTTCTTATTATTTGATGTCGCTAACTGTATTTGTAATTGCATTCATAATAATGATCACTTTATATATGTATCGCAGTTTATTAAAACCAATTGAAAAATTATCTCTAAATTTAAAACTGGAAGCCCAGGGGAAATCAACCGAGACATTGGATAATGTAAACACAACTGAAATGAAGAATTTTGTTACTGCTTTTAATGAAATGCAATATCAGGTTCATTCAAGACAAGCAGCTCTTGAACACATGGCAATGCATGATGCGCTTACCTCTTTACCAAACCGTGCCTTATTAACCGATAGATTAGACCACGCTATTTTAAATTCCAAACGAAATAACTCAATATTATCGTTACTATTACTTGATCTGGATCGGTTTAAAGAAATTAACGATACCCTCGGCCATGCCGCTGGTGACATATTATTGTGCTCGGTAGCCGAACGACTTACAAATTGTTTACGTGATAGTGATACTGTTGCCCGACTCGGTGGTGATGAATTCGCTATCTTATTACCCAGTGCATCACTAACTGCAATTGAGCAACTAACGGCTAAAATTATATCGACTCTGGAACACGTTTATCATATTGAAGAACATAATTTATACGTTGGCATGAGCATCGGGATTGCAAACTATCCTGAGCATGGCGAAGATTCGAGTTCACTAATCCAGCATGCTGATATTGCGATGTATCAGTCTAAACGCGCCAATACCAATATCACCACTTATGACCCGGATAAAGACGTACACAATATTGAAAAGCTCTCATTACTGACCGATTTAAAAACGGCTCTTATTAATAATGAAATGATACTGTATTACCAACCAATTTCATCACTACCGACAATGGAGATTATTGGTTTTGAAGGTTTAATTCGATGGTTACACCCTGTCTATGGCATGATTCCTCCTGATGAATTTATACCGATAGCGGAACAAACCGGGATAATAAAGAATATTTCTCGTTGGGTAATTAAGCAAGCCGTTGCCCAATGCAAAATATGGCAAAACCTGGGAAAAAATATTTATGTAACCGTTAATTTATCGGTTTGGGATTTACAAGATCCATCGTTAGAAACCTATATCAAGAGTATATTATCAGAATACAATTTATCAGCTAGCAAACTTGTTTTAGAAATTACTGAAAGCGCCATGATGTCGGATGCAGAACGCGCAAAAGAAGTGTTAACACGACTCAATAACATGGGCCTTTCTATCGCAATTGACGATTACGGTACAGGATTTTCATCATTAGCCTATCTTAAACAATTACCTGTCGATACCCTTAAAATTGATAAATCCTTCGTCACACACATGGACACCGAAAGCAACGATGAAACGATTGTTCGTTCAACAATAGAATTGGCTCATAATTTGGGTTTATCAATCATTGCGGAAGGTGTCGAAAGCAAACGAATTATCGATCTATTATTAGAACTCAAATGCGACAAGATTCAGGGTTATTATATTAACAAACCCGTTCCTGTTGAGCTCGCAACTAAAATGTTAAACCCTGAAAATAATTTTAATAATATTAGTTATTTAAATACGAATAAATAATTTAAAAATAATATTCTAGGTCTACACGAATAAAGTCATCATTTCGAAATGCATTTCCTGGATCAGATGCATCAGTTTGTTTAAAGAATCGTCCTTCAGCATTGAGTTTCCAATTATCAGACAATCGACGACTGGCTTCGAGAGATAGTGACGGGCTTAGTTTATTATAATCAGTAATTGCTCCAATGAGTAATTCAGTGCTTTGAGTATCATTAAATGTAATACGACTACCGAACAAGACATCATGCTCAAATGGGGTTGCGGCTTTTGAACCGCGATCATCGTATAAGTATTCAACCAGTAAACCCAGATCGGTATTACTTTCAGCTAAACCATAAAATGTATATTCAAAGCCAGCAGTAGCAGCATTGTAGCTATCGCCCTGACCATCACGATTTATCCATTCTAATTTCCACAACCATTTATCAAATGTTCCCTGTAGGTCCAGACCCAGTTGCGTAATTAAATCGTAGTAGGGAATCAATACTGCTTGTCCTTGATTATTCTTTCCAATTGTAAATCGCGGATCACGACTAGTGCCGTTAAACAGGCTGATACCAATATCCCATTCATTAATATTATCAAACCAGCGAATAGCGTAATCAATGTGTTTATCTTCATCAGCAGACTCATAACCAGCCTGATCGGTGTCAACATACGGTATTGTTCTTGGGCGGCCGTTAACACCCGGAAAAGTTCGTTCTCTAAAACCCGGTAATACAAATAAATCGATTACGCCCCAGGATTGAATTAAAGTTAAATCAATTAATGGTTGTCCCAGTTTTTCTTCACCATCGATACTTTCAACTAAATCGGTTTGGTTAATAATGTCCACTAAATGTTGTGATTCAGTAACCCCCCAATAGACCTTGCTAATACCAACTTTTAATTCCCAATCATCAGCGACTTTTTGCCAGACTAATTCTCGAATATCGCCATGACTACGTTCGTCATCACCTTCATCCCAACGTAAAAATACTTTCGCCAACACACTCTGGCTATCTTGCCATTCGTGGTAAAACTCGGGTTCAGCCGCGAATGATGCGTTATTCCCATGTTGTCGACTATCCGTTGGTGTTTCTGTGAATACGGTGTATTCAGTTGTAACTTTACCCGACCACTCTGCGGCGTGTAATGGCATAATAAAAAATACAGCCGATAACAAATAGAGACTCTTTTTGGATAATAATTTATTCATAAAATTTAATTAAATTTTTACCGGGCACTTTTCAGACTATTTCTATCAAAGTCACGTTTTTTTAAACCGGTATTAAATTCATATTGTTCCCAGTTTAATACCGTACTTTTCCCTGTTTGATGATTGATCACTTCCATCTTTGCCGGACGCCAGTATTTATTTAAATATTGTTTATAATCAAGATACGTTAATGTTTTTAATAACGAGTTTTTTAGATCATAAAATTCAATTTTTACAGGTTGATACATTTCAGTGTCTAACCAGGTTACTAAACGTGTATAACCAGTATATTTATATTGCGGATAACGTTCGATAACAAAAGCATCGCGGTTATTTATTTTTTCATTTTTGATGTATTTGTATTTGTATTTCTCTACTTCAGTTGATGATATATCCTCATAGGCAAACTCACTGCCCATAAAAGGCCCGGATTTGTTTGATGACGATATTCTCTTAACGCGTTTTAATGCCGGTAGAAATATCCATTGATCATCCGATTTTAAAGCATGCGACCAGGTTAAAAATGCTGTTCCTTTTACATCACGGGGATTATCAAACACCACCAGTGTTTTATCACCATCGCCGATAACTTCAAGGTTTTTGCCATGAGTTCGACGCGTTGTTTCCTGTCCATGGCGATTACGCAAGATCATAACCGATTTTGTTTTAACGTCTTTCCAGCCGGTATCGCGTTTATCAGCCTCAACGGCAATTGCTTTACCTTTTTCTTCAGGCGTTTCGGCATACACATTGGTGGTAATGGTTAAAGCCCAAATTAACAAAGCCGATGACGATAGCGTTAATAATTTAAAATTTTTCATTTTGCTGTTCCCTCTATTTTCATTAATAATGGTGGCAAGAATAACAAATCGGCCAGTAATGCAAAAACGATGACTATTGAGGTTAAAAGCCCCATACCGGAATTTAATTCAAAACTGGATAATGACAATACCATAAAACCGAATACCAAAATAATCGATGTTGTTATTAAAGCCATACCAACAGTCTTAAATGCATAACGAACTGCATCGGGTGATGATAAACCTTTTTCACGTCTGGCTCGTAAATATTTACTCAGAAAATGGACTGTGTCATCAACAACAATACCTAGTGTCATGGTTGTTACTACTGATAACGCTAAACCAACTTCACCAACTAATAAACCCCATAAGCCAAAACCCATAGCAGCAGGGACCAAATTTGGAATCATACTGATAAGTCCAATTTTTACTGAACGTAATGCAAAGATTAAAATTAATGATATTAGAACTAATGCGATAGTCGTCCCGATTAACATACTGCGAATATTACGACTGCCAATATTCGCAAACATTACTGTAGGACCACTCGGATTAGCAACTTTAATTGCAGGGGCATTCTTTTTTAACCAGTCATCGGCAGCTGCTGTTAGAGCAATAATATCATTACTCGACATCGTTTTTAATGTCACTGTGAATCGGGTAGCTGATTTGTCCAGATTTATTTGATTATTTAAATCCAGTCCGCGTGGTAATGACATTTCGTATAACAATAAATATTGTGCGGCAAGATTATGTTCTTTTGGCAATGTGTACATTGCCTCATCATCACCGTGTAAATTTTTATTCAAACGTTTCATTACATCGGTAATAGTATTAACGTGCAAAGTATTCGGATTTTGTCGATACCATTTTTCAAATGCTTCAACCTGTTGTAAAAATTCAGGGTCATTTATTCCATTTGGAGCACCAGAGTCAAGTGAATAATCGGCTAAATAAATTCCTGTTAGATGTTCTGTTGTGTAATCAGTGTCTTTTCTAAACTGTATACTTTCATCAAAGTAATTCACAAATACATCGTTTAACTGATTTTTAGGGAGGAAAGAAATAAAACCAATGATGAGTACAATCATGCCAATAAATAATTGACGACGATTTTCAACTACGAAGTTGCCAAATTTTTCCATCACCACCATGTCTTTGTTCTCTGTTTTTTTCGATCGTATCGGAAAAAATGATATTACAGCCGGTAAAAATGTTAACGATAATACTAGTGACATCATCACACCCATCGCAACTAAATTACCAAGATGTTGAAAGGGGGGCACTTCTGAAAAATTCATGGTTAAGAACCCGATTGCTGTGGTTACACTGGCTAAAAATACCGGCTGGATATTAACACGCAAGCTTTCAACAATAGCATCCTGTTTTGATTTGCCGCTGTGTATCTCATGCATCATCGTGATTAATACATGGACACTATTTGCAATAGCGACTGTCAAAATAATAATTGGGGCAGTCGTTGTCGGCGGCGACATTAACATTCCGAAATGTCCAAATATTCCTAACGCGGTAATAATTGATAATATTATTACCATTAATGTTGTCAGCGTACCCGGGAAATAATAATATAGCACTAAAAACCAAGCCACTAAAATTCCAATTGTCAGCTCCATTGGAATTAATCCTTGCGCTGTTAATGCAATAGTACCGGCAAGAATTGCTACTAAGCCAAAAAATTTAGCCGCATTGCCATGGTAATCACGAATCAGTAAACCTAACATGACGATCATGATTAAATAACTAATTGGCACCAGGAAAGACATATCATCCATTGCTGCTTCGGCAAACGCATTATTCATCATGATCATGCCGGTAAGACGAACTTCCAGATGGGGATATTGTTTTCGAATATCGTCAGCAATCGCTCTTGCCGCAGCGACCACTTCGGGGGTTTCAGTCGTCTCGCTTTTGCCCGGTAATTGAATTGTTACTGTTACTGAGGTGACATCACCTGATGTTGATATCAATCGTTGCTTCAATAACGGCTCGTTAAGTGTAATGTCTTTAATTCGTTTTAAATCGGATTGGGTATATTGATAAGAATCTTCAACAAGATCATGTACCAGTAAATCATCACCTTCAGATTCGGTATGTTGAAAATTAGAAATTGAATCTACTCGTAGTGAGTACGGTAATTGCCATGCTCGTTTCGTTAAGTCTTCAACTGCGGTTAAGGTTTTTTGGGTAAACACATCACCGTCTTTTGGTGATAACACAAACATCACATTGTCATTTTTAGTGTAGGTCGCTTCTAATGCTTCAAATGCCAGTAACTGCGGATTATCCGGACTGAAGAAAACCCGATAGTTGGTACTCATCGATAATTTCAGCACACCGGAGAATGCAGCGCCAACCAGTATAAATACCAACGGTATAATTAAAAGCCTGTACTTCAGTACCCATTTCCCAAAATTAGCTTCAAAGTTTTTCATTTGCGATTCCTCGTGTTTGTGTCTGTCACAGTCTAAATACTAAACACTAAATATTCCATACAATATTCAGTCATTTTACAATTTGTTACATCTACTAAAATAGTAGCGCCGGTATTATTGGTTTATCGTTTCTGGAGACCTTGTAATAGCAAATCAACTACTTCATTTGCCATAGCGATGAATTCATCAAGTGGGTGTAATGCCATGAAGAGCGGCACATTAAATTTAACGAGTACATTTTGTACTGCTCTTGATGTGCAGACAATGTCGTTAATATTGAACTCACCAGTTTGATTACCCTGAACCAAAATTTCAGCAATCAGTGCATGTTGTGCCTTTATTTTCTCCAACACTATATCCTGTCGCTCCGAAGCAATAAACTCCACTAACTCATTGATTTTTGGTTGATCGACGAACATTTGGTGTGTTGCCTTTAAACCCTCGACAACGTATGCGCGCAACTTGTCAGCTGTGCTGGGATATTCCTGTCGAACTAATTCACGCATAAGATCCTGATGCTCCGACATACAACGGCTTGAACAAGCTGCAGCAATATCCTGTTTATTCTTGAAATAGCGATACAAATTAGCAGCTGACATACCACTATCCTGTGCAATTTCAGCCATGGTAGTCTTGCCATAACCGTATTGCTCAAAGCGCAGCACAGCAGCATCGAGGATTAGAGTACGCAGATCGTCTATTATTTTTAGTTCATTCGGGTTCATTTGCTATTTTTAGCAGAGTTGTACTGAATATTCAAGGAAATATTCAGTATTCAGGGGATATTAAATTATGGAGTGAACATTCGATTCATGATCACCCTGGTAAATACATACCTGGTTTCGACCATTATCTTTCGCTTGATAGAGTGCTTTGTCTGCCTGTTCGACTAAATGTTTGGTTGTCATATTAGAGTATGGGTTTTCTGCAACACTGATTCCGAGGCTTAATGTTACGAATTCTTCATCACCTGAGGAGTGTGGAATTTTTAAATCCAATACCGCATTTCTAATTTCATCTGCAATGATTTTAGCGCCGCTTTTCTGAGTATTGACTAACAAAATTACAAATTCTTCACCGCCGTATCGAGCAACAAAATCTGTTGGTCTTTTTAAAACACCTTTCATAGCTTGCGCAACCTGATAGAGTGATTCATCTCCTTTGGTGTGCCCGAAAGTATCGTTGTATAATTTAAAATGATCGATATCGGCCATGATTACAGCCAGAGGTTCTTCGTTGCGTTGACCACGGCTAATTTCCTGTTTTATTCTGTCATCAAAACTTCGTCGACTTGATATTCCCGTGACAACATCCGTTACAGCCACTTTCTTTAATTCAATATTAGCAGTTAATAAATTATCTTTTGAATCACGTAATTTTTTTTCAATAACAGCGCGCTTTTTCTCTTCTGTAAAAATAATTCTTAGTGCAACGTATAATAAAATACAAAATAATACTATTACAAATCCAGTTTGAAAATAGACCTTTTGGTTATATTTGCTAAACAATGTTTTTGACCGCATTTCAATTAATTGCCATTCTGTTTTCTCAATTTCTGATGAAGAAATAATACGTTCTAGTTCTTCTGGTATTAATTTGTTAATAGTACGTTTTATCCTATCCTGTGAACCTTCAGCAGTCATATAAATTTCATTTGGAGATTTGCTTGTTATAATGAGCTCATGCAAATGCGGCTGTGCGTACTTGAGTAAATTGACAATGTCATTTACTTTAAAACTCATTATGAATACACCACCTGATTTCTTATTACCCCATGGTGATGCAATATCATAGTGAAGTTCTTTTGTATTAACATGAATTACACTTTCTATTTTATCAGGATTAATATTTTTTACTTTTTCAAAACATATTTTTCCAACGTCCTTACTTAATCCTTCAACGATAAGATTGTTCTTGTGTGACACTATTACAAACCCTACATAACTGGGAAAGTAATTTTCTATTTGATCCGTTAATTTATCTCGAATAAATAAGCTTTTTGAATTTTCAGAATAAAGACGAATATAGTCTACCTGATCAGCGATTAGTAATTTAACGTGACGAACACGCTCTTTGAGTAATTGGGCAACTCCGTTTGAAGTTACTTTTATTGCACGATCTGCAATTGCAGTTTGATAATTTTTAAAATCGTTTATGCGAAAGTAAGCACTCGTTGACATTACAAAAACTAGCAGCAATCCTATTACAGCGAGGTAATATTTTGAATAGCTTTTTACTGAATTAACTTCCGAGTGCACACCAAATCCTGATTACTGTCTGTAAGTATAAATAGTCTATCGGTGGCTAATGGCGGAGCTTTAGAAATACCTAGTTTTTAACGGTAAATAAACTGAGAAAAAGGTAAGCGTTAACTAACAGTTAACAAAGTATTTTTAAATCAATACCTTAAGACTTATTTTTTCGAGATCGTGGATGTGCTTTATCGTAGACATTGGCTAAGTGCTGAAAATCAATATGTGTATATATCTGGGTACTTGAAATGTCTTCATGCCCTAATAATTCTTGAACAGCCCGTATATCACCCGATCCTTCCAGCATGTGGCTCGCGAAAGAATGACGCAGCATGTGTGGATGCACATTCATATCGATATTTTGTTCGTTGGCCCATTGTTTAAGCCTTAATTGGACACTGCGCTGCGAAATTCGTCGTCCTTGCCGATTCAAAAATAACGCATCGCTATCTTCCTTTATAAAATCAGAGCGATAAGTTAGCCACTTTGCAATTGCAATCATCGCCTGTTTGCCTATTGGCAAAATTCTGGTTTTATTGCCTTTCCCTGTAACCCGTATGTCAAACTCAGTCATATCGAGATCGATTAAATTAATCGAAACAAGCTCGCTTAAACGTAAACCTGAAGAGTAAAATAACTCAAACATCGCCTTGTCTCGGACAATCAAACTGTTGTCACTTTCTCGATTTAGTAATTGTTCGGTCAAATCGACATCCAGAAAAGCAGGAAGTTTCGTCACCGTTTTAGGAGCATGGATATTTTTTGCGGGGTTAACCATTGCTTTACTGTGCATCAGTAAATATTCATACAACATTCGAATTGAGGATAGTGCACGCTGTAAACTTCGACCGGTTAGACCATTTCGAAAACGCGATGCGACATAAGATTGGACTTGTTTTTCAGTGACTTCAGACCAATTATTAACTTCATTTTTTAGAAGATAAAACTGAAATCCTTCAATATCACGGCGGTAACTAACGAGGGTATTTTTTGAGAGTTGGCGCTCAATTCTCAGCATCGATATAAAATCATCAATATACTGTTGCATCCTACGAAATCCTCAAAATTCATCCACGTTATAGGAAGAACGCTAAAAAACAGAACAGGGTTCCATTTATTTTAGTATTGATTAAAAATTAGTCAACACGGTTAGAATTTATCGTTAGCGATACTTATTTAATAGGATGGAAATAATTTTACCGAGATGTGACAAGAACAATGTCCCCATTTCTGCATGGAAATGATTACGATCTTTACTACCAATAGCCAACATACCATAGCATATTGTTGCATCATTATTATCGATAAGCGGTATAAGTGCTGCTGATGAAACATCATCAGCATGTGTTTCAAATAAGGAGTCTAATTGTCCCTTTCTCAAATTACCACAAACTGGCTGACGACCTTTAATGACATTTTCAAAAGCCCCAAGCACTGGCTCACTCCAGTCTACGAATTCTTCCCGCGTTTGAATAATGGAGTTGTCTTGAATATTTTTAAACTGAGTTTGAAATAAACGTAACACAACTGAATCCGCTTTAAAATCTTTTTGTAATTGATTCGAAATAATATCAAGACATTCCGTTACAGTTGAAGTATCAAGTAAAGCGACAATTAGAGAATTTACTTTTTCACTGAGCTCTTCATTAACACGGGAATTTTGAATTAATGAATGAAGTTGTTTTTTTAAATCGTCTTTTTGTTGTCTAAGAACGGCAACCTGCCTTTCTACAAGTGAAATGGCAGTTCCACTCTCGTGTGATAGTAGCATATTGGCCAGAAGCTCAGGTTCTCGACTAAAAAAATCCAGATTTTTTTGTAAATATTTAACCACGCTTTTTTCAAATTCACGATCGTGTAAAGATTTTTTATTTACCTGTGTCATAGTGCTATTTGACCCTCATAAACCGTAGTAGCCGACCCGGTCATCATAACGGCTTGATCGCCATCTTGCCATGTAATTTTTAAATCGCCACCGGTTAGTGCGGCACTAACCTCATTATCTAATAATCCACGTTGAATTCCTATCACCACTGCGGCACAGGCGCCTGTGCCACATGCTTTAGTCTCACCGACACCGCGTTCAAATACACGAAGTCGAATATGTCTTCGATCAATAATCTGCATAAAACCGACATTGACTCTATTGGGAAATTCATCCGCTATTTCTATTTTTGCTCCTAATTCGTTTACCGGTGCGCTAGCAACATCGTCAACCAATAACACAGCATGAGGGTTCCCCATTGAGACAACACCAATTTCATACGACTCATTAGCTATTAGTATAGTATAACGATCGCTTTTCACCTCTGAAATAAACGGTATTTCAGAAGGTATAAAAACAGGACTGCCCATATTAACGGTTATTAAGCCTTTATCTTCACCCGTTTTATTGATTATGAGCTCGATTAAACCCGATGATGTTGCAACTGTAAAACTGGATTTATCCGATAAACCGTGTTCAGTGATGTATTGCGCAAAACAACGTGCGCCATTGCCGCATTGTTCGACTTCACCACCATCCGAATTGTAAATGCGATAATTGAAATCAATATCGGAACGTGTTGACTTGGCAACTATCAATAGCTGATCAAAACCAATGCCTAAATGACGGTCGGCAAGAAATTTAATTTGTTTATTTGTAATTTGAACAGCTTGATTTATCGTATCGATAACGACAAAATCATTTCCCAAACCGTGCATTTTAGTGAACTTCACAAGCATAATATGTCTAAATAATCCGGATGATTACAATATAATGCCTTTATTATGATGATACTAACAAGTGAGTGCAAATACTTTGTAACAATCTGTAACTGCTGAAAACAACCGAATTTAATGTAGTGCTCTTAAGGCATAAATAAACTAATATCGACCAATGTATATCAAAACCCATTTTTCCACTACGCCAAAATTCTATATTCCGTTCTTTCTGATAAGTGTAATACTATTTTTATTACCAAATACAGTCACATTCGCAAGTACTGAAAAAACCATTGTACTTTCAAATGACACCGAGTTTAATTACACGCATTTTTCTGATACAAATCGCGCTATTGATACCAACACAGTGGCTCTCTGGATACTACCAGGCTATCCGAATGAAAGTCGATTTCATGAATTTTCGAAACGCTTAAATAAAAATGGTATCGAAGTCTGGATAGTAAATATTTTAGATAACCTTTTCTTACCAAAAGGCGTTAATTCCACCCGGCAATTAAGTGGTAAGTATGTTGCGGAATTAATTAAAGGGATACACCAACGAACAAATAAAAATGTTATTATAATAGCAGAATCTTATAGTGCTATTCCGGCATTACGTGGTGCGCGACTTTGGCAAGCAAGTAAACCAAAAATACGTTATTTAACCGGCGCAGTATTATTCTCACCTAATTTATTTACTGCAATACCGCCTCTGGGTGAAAAACCACAATTCGTTGATATTGCAACACAAACAACGATCCCGATTTTGTTATACCAAAGCCAAAAAAACAGTAGCCGTGGGCAAGTCCAGCAACTGTTAGCCAATTTTCATCAATCCAATGCGTCGGTATATACTACAATATTAAAAAACGCCATTGCGATATTTTACCATGAAGATACAACACCTGAAACGCTACACTATCTTCAGGAGTTACCTAAAAAAATTTCCTCCAGTTTAAAACTATTAGAATCCAGCCCCTTGCCATTATTTAGTAAATCTAACAACACAAAAACAAACAATAAAGTTATTCCACTGGATAGCGGATTAAAAAAATATACGGCAAAAAATAATCCACTAGCGATAAATTTAAACGATATAAACGGAAAAAAATTTATTAAATCGAATTACAAAAATCAAATTACAATAATTAATTTTTGGGCAACCTGGTGCAAACCTTGTCTTGAAGAAATACCATCATTAAATCGACTTCAAGCTAAAATGAAAGATAAACCGTTTGAAATTATCTCGATTAATTATGCAGAAACACCAGAAACCATTAAAAAATTTATGAAAATCGTTAAAATTGATTTTCCTATATTAATCGACGAACCGGGTGAACAAGCAGTTAAGTGGAAAGTCTACGCTTTTCCGTCGACATTTGTCATCGCACCCGATGGAAAATTTAAATACGGTGTGAATGCAGGAATATTATGGGATACACCTGAAGTGATTAATACATTAAATAAGTTATATAAATAAATTTACATAGTCTCGATAAATACACCGATCCATTACCGTAAAAATTCCGGCCTGCTTTGCACGTATTGCTGCCTCGTGGTTGATAACGCCATCCTGAAACCAAACCGCCGGAATTTGCAAATCAATACACAACTCGACAATTTCATTAACGTATTGAGAGGCGCGAAACACATCGAGTAAATCAATTTTAATGTCAGTACCTCGAATGAGTGAATCAAGATCACCATAGGCTTTTTCACCCAAAACTTCATCAACTGCTGGACGAACAGGAATAATACGGTAACCAAATTCTTGCAGTGATTGCGCAACCTGAAAACTGGGACGATTTTCCTTAGGTGACAAACCTAAAACAGCTATCGTATTAATATTTTTAAGTAATGATTTTATTTGAGCTGTATCTGGATTTATGAAAGTCATAATTACTACTACTACTTCGTTATGATTTTATTCTCAACTAAAATGCCAAACTCATACTAACCATATCAATTTCTGGTTGACTCACATCTCCCTGAATATCGGTAAACTGTTTGTTTGCAGGAATATTAACTAGAGTAGAAAAACCTGGGTAATAATCCTCTTCTTGTATTCCACTAACATCATTAATATTAGTGGTTGAAAAATAAACCAGGGTTGCATCAGAAATGCTTGTTAATGTGGAATGTTCACTTTTAGCTATTGAAATGGTAATACTATTGCCAGATATTTCTGTAGATGCCACTGCAACACTGTCAGCCCTAGTGTCTGAAGTGAATAACCAGAGATCCGCTTGAAAATCAGAGATAGGACCCGTAGTTTCAATGCTACCAGGCGCTTTGAAATGCATTAATCGTAGTTCAATATCACCTTGGTTTATCGCTCCATCTCCATTGATATCGAAAGTTACTCCCCAGTTGAATTCCAGACGACCATCGGGTGTTGCTGCCTTATTGTAGGTAACAGTACTTGCTAACTTATCTAAACTTATAGTGACTGAGACTGTGTCCGTGTCTGCTCCAATATTAGGCGCGCCATCCCCTCCGCCACAAGCGGTTACAAAATAGAGACTTAAAAGATAAATTGAAACTATTTTTATGTTCTTCATTATTTCTCCAGGGTTTTCGAGTACAGGCAGTTTATCTGCGCTAATTACAAAATAAGTGCGTATTCTCAGAACCCCTTCTCAATTTGTTATATTATTATAATTACACTTATTACGTTTCAAGTTAATTTAATAACATGATTACCTTACCATTATCGATGACTATAATTTGAATAGGAATAACTTCTATCATTCATTTTATATTTATCAAAAATATTCTTTACATAACAGGGTAAAATATAATCTATACTATTCACTACTATTATAAGTTGTTGAAATAACTATAAATAATATTATAGCCGTTGGTGCTATTGTTCTTCTTATTTAAATTAAGGTAACATTAAGATAAGAACAAATGGATGTTAGATGTTTGTGCACAGTCACCTTCCCCTCATCGCACTGTAACAATCCTTATTAATTTGATATCTCATGGGTATCTAACGAGCTGTCAAATCTCATTACCGTAAGGAGAAAATATGCGTACCTTATTGCCATTAATAATTGGACTGTTATTTTCAGTTAGTTTACCCGTTTTTGCAAGTGAAGAGGATGATCTCGCTGAAATGCAAAAACAGCTAAATGCTGAAACAATGAACAAACCTTTTTTAGCAGAACAACCTGAAAAGGTTGATGCTTATATAAAAGAAGCAATGGATAAGAATTTAAAACCACCAGAATACGAAGGAACGCATTGGCGACGTGGTTATACTTGTCACGATTTATTACGCTGGTCCTGGCATGAATATCGAAACTGCAGTTATTATTATCGTTACCACGGACGTTACTATCCGTATTCATACTAAGTTTAAATAAAATAAAAGAAACCACCAAGAGGCTTGAAAATGTTTAATCTACTTAAAACCGCCCAAGTAATCACAGTTAGCGCTATTGTTGTTTATTTATCAGGGTGCTCAGCACTGCACACATCCATCTCGAAACGGAATCTGGATGTACAAGCAAAAACAAGTACTGCAATTTTTGTTGATGCAGTTGAACGCGAACATCGAACAGTTTATCTTTCAATTCATAGTGGTGTTATGGAGTTTGATCGCCGCTCATTTAAGAAATTCGTTAAAAGTCAATTCGCTTCAAATGAGGAAGGTTATAAAATAGTTGATAGCCCTAAAAAAGCACAATTTCAATTAAATATTTATGTGCTCACTTTAGAAAAAGCCAGTCCTTCAGCTGCAGAGCTTGCCCTTAAACAAGGCTACATTGGTGGTGGCGGTACTGGTGCCGGTGTTGTTGGCGGTGCTGTAGTTGGTGGTGTGGCAACAGGCACCGGAACAGGTGCGGCTATTGGTGGTGTAATTGGCGGTGTTGGAACAACCATTGCTGATGCTTTTGTACAGGACGTTACTTACATGTTGGTTGCCGATGTTCAAATAAAAGAAAAAGCACGTAAAGGCGTTATTATTCGTAAAGACACTAAAGTTAGTGCAAAAGTATCCGATGCTGGAACCAGTACTCAACGTTATTCTGAAGCAACAACACGAAAAGAATACCGAACTCGTATCGTGACAACAGCAAATAAAGCAAACCTTGAACTTGAAGAAGCTCAAGATCTTATGTTCAAAAAAACTGCTTATGCTATGGCAGGTTTTTTCTAAGCTAATTAATTAAAAGTTACATAATTTTACTAAAAAAGGGTGCAATTGCACCCTTTTTTCATATAAGTGATATAAAATATTCTTTTAAAACAAAACAAGCAGAAATGATTAAGAAATATAAATTTATTACTACTCAATATCAGATAATAACTATTTCCATTTTATTTATGGTTAACGCTACGCTAACTCATGCGTTTGAATTTACCCTGGATAGCCTCGCAGCACTCATGTCATCAAATAATATTGCTGAAGAAATACATTTTACTGAAAACAAAAACCTACGGTTTTTAAATAGACCATTAATTTTATCAGGACGATTTTATTTTCGTTCGTCCAATTTTTTACAAAAAAATATTGATAAACCATTTGTCAAAGTTTACACCTTAAAATATAACACCATAACCTATACCAATAAAAAATTGGAAAGTGTGATATTAACACTTAAAGATCATCCCTTGATCTATGCCTCAATGAAAGCATTTTACACTACGATGTCGGGTAATTTTCATCGATTAAAATCGTCATATAATATGGTGATTAGTGGCACAAGCGACAACTGGGAATTAGTGTTAACGCCTAAATCAAAACGCGTTTTAAAATACATTAAAAATATTACACTGGCAGGTAACCATACGTTTATAGGGAAAGTGGTTACTAATGAAGCAAATGGTGATAACTCTGTTATCTGGATGAGAAAATAAAAAATCGGACTTCTATCCATTATTCAAAAATCAAGTATCGTGTCGACGATTTAATAATGCTACACTTTTCGTCTTAATCGTATTACTCAAATAATCAGGAAATAAAATTCTTAAATGAGCACCATTAAAAACATTATTAGTATTATTGCTAATGAGTTAAACGTAAAAATCAATCAGGTCGAATCTGCTGTACAATTATTAAATGAAGGTTCAACCGTCCCTTTTATTTCCCGCTATAGAAAAGAAGCAACAGGTGGTCTGGATGATACACAGTTGCGGCAACTTGAAGAACGTTTACATTATTTAACCGAATTACAGGAACGCCGTGAGTCGATTTTAAAAACAATAGAAGAACAAGGTAAATTAACACCGAATTTAAAAAAAGAGATTCTGCAAGCCGAAACAAAAATTCGTCTGGAAGATTTATATGCACCTTATAAACAAAAGCGACGAACTAAAGCTCAAATAGCACGAGAAGCAGGTATTGAACCCTTACTCGATAGTTTACTCAAAAACTGCGATCAGCAACCTGATAAAATAGCAGTTGATTACATCAATGCTGATGCCGGTTTTACTGATAGCAGTGCAGTATTAGACGGTGCTCGTCAAATATTCATGGAACGCGTTAGTGAACAAGCCGATTTAGTCGGTAAACTACGTGATTTAATGTGGGATAAAGCCAGCTTTGTTGCAACTGTCACTAAAGGTAAAGAACAACAAGGCGAAAAATTTTCTGATTATTTTGATTACCGGGAACTGATCAAAAAAATTCCATCACATCGAGCATTAGCCATTTTTCGTGGCCGCACCGAAGGTATCTTACGTTTAAATTTCTTTCTGGAAGGTCAGGATGATCTTGAATCAGTAACCGACATGGGTATATGTGATCACATGATTGCTTCACACATGGACATTAAAAATAATAATAAACCAGCTGATGGCTGGTTACTGGAATGTGTTCGATGGTCGTGGAAAGTAAAAGTATTAACGCAAATAGAAACAGAATTGGCCATGCGCTTGCGCGAAGCTGCAGAAGACGAAGCAATTAATGTTTTTGGCAAAAATTTAAATGATTTATTATTAGCTGCTCCCGCTGGCAGACGCTGTACTATTGGATTAGATCCCGGTTTGCGAACCGGTGTTAAAGTTGTAGTTGTCAATGATACTGGCGGTCTACTTGATCAATGTGTTATTTATCCGCACCAACCTAAAAATCGGTGGGATGAATCACTTGCGACTATTGCGAAACTTGCCAAAAAATACAAAGCCGATCTCATTAGCATCGGTAATGGCACAGCATCCAGAGAGACGGATAAGCTAGCAAAAGAACTTATTTCAAAGCATCCTGAATTAAAACTTTCCAGTATTGTTGTTAGTGAAGCAGGCGCTTCAATCTACTCTGCTTCTGAACTTGCGGCAAAAGAATTTCCTGATCTTGATGTATCCTATCGAGGATCAGTTTCAATCGCCCGACGTTTACAGGATCCGCTAGCGGAATTAGTAAAAATTGAAGCCAAAGCCATTGGAGTCGGACAATATCAACACGATGTTAATCAAACAAAATTAGCACGCAAGCTCGATGCCATTGTAGAAGATTGTGTTAATGCGGTTGGTGTAGAAATTAACACTGCTTCAGTACCGCTATTAACAAAAGTTTCCGGTCTATCAGAATCGATAGCGAGTAACATTATTAATTATCGGGAACAGCATGGTGCTTTCTCTGATCGAAAACAATTATTATCAGTCCCCCGATTAGGGCCAAAAGCATATGAACAAGCCGCTGGATTCATGCGTATTCAAAATGGTAAAAATCCGTTAGATGCTTCTGCTGTACACCCCGAGTCATACCCAGTTGTTGAAAAAATAATTAAAACTACCAATACCAAAATAACTGACTTGATAGGAAATACCAAACTACTCGCGACTTTAGCTGCAAACGATTACATTGATGATAAATTCGGTGAACCCACTATTAAAGATATTATTTCCGAGCTGGATAAACCCGGTCGGGATCCTCGCCCTGAATTTAAAACAGCCACATTCAAAGAGGGTGTAGAACAGTTAAAAGATTTAAAACAAGGTATGTTTCTCGAAGGTGTTGTAACCAATGTCACTAATTTTGGTGCCTTTATCGACATCGGTGTACATCAGGATGGATTAGTACATATTTCCAATATCACCACTAAATTTATTAAAGACCCGCGCGAAATAATTAAAACTGGTGATATTGTTAAAGTTAAAGTACTCGAGGTTGATGCAAAACGAAAACGAATAGGGTTAACTATGAATTTAACGGATGAAGTTCGAAGTGAAAAAACCGTCTCCGGAAAACAGCTGGCTAAAAAATCCGTTTCATCTAAACCGAGAAATAATCAACGACAAGCCAAGCCGGTTAATAATGCCATGGCTGCGGCATTTGCTAAATTAAAATAACTGTATCTATTCAGCGTAAATAGAAAATAGGCAAAGAGTAAGGATTTGGAACCGGGCGACCTGACCAACGGGACGAAGTACTTAATGAACGATAGTTCTAAAGTGCTAGCCCAAGCAAGACCGTGTGCCGCACGACTGTAGGGATGCAGGAGGTAGAGCAACGCAGGAGCAGTTGCCGAGGACGCAGCACTCGAGCGCGCATGGAAGGCGATCTTTTGCGCGACCTGAGCGTAGCGAGGAAGTACTTAATGAACGATGTAATCGTTCTAAAGTGAGTCTTGAAATGCGCTACTACCTTTACTGCTCGATTTAATCCTCAATAATAATGCAAACTGAATAATGACTAAAAACAGTTTCTTAAGGTAACAAAGACTCAAGTGCAAATAAATCATTAATGCTCTCCCGTTCACGAATAACATGCGTTTCTTCGCCATCAACCATAATTTCAATAACACGTGGACGTGTGTTGTAGTTTGAGCTCATGCTAAAACCATAAGCGCCGGAAGAACGTATGGCTAGAAGATCACCTTCGGCTATTGCAAGCTCACGGTTTTTTCCAAGGAAATCACCTGTCTCACAAATTGGGCCAACGACATCATACTGTTCTGACTCGACTGTATCATTTATTTTAACCGGAATTATGTTTTGCCATGCCGAATATAAAGACGGACGAATTAAATCGTTCATCGCGGCATCAACAACGGCAAAATTTTTGTAATCCGATTTTTTTAAATATTCCACTGTAGTAACCAGAATACCGGCATTGCCAGCAATAGCACGCCCTGGTTCAATTAATATTTTTAAATTTCGTGTTCCTAATTTTTCAGCAAGGGCTTTTGCATATTCATCGGGTAATGGTGGTTGTTCGTCTTTATAGCAAATGCCCAAGCCACCACCTAAATCAAGATGCGTTATTTCAATATCGTTAGCAGCTAAATTATCAACCAACAATAAGACTCTATCCAGGGCATCTAAGAATGGTGCTGTTTCGGTAAGTTGTGAGCCTATATGGCAATCTATTCCGGCAACTTTAATAGAATCCAGTTTTGATGCAGCGACATAAACCGCTTCTGCAGTATTGATTTCGATACCAAATTTATTATCTTTTAATCCTGTTGAAATATAGGGGTGTGTTCCGGCATCAACATCCGGGTTCACTCGAATTGAAATAGTAGCAACTTTACCCAATTGGGATGCAACTGAATTTAAACGATATAATTCGGATTCAGATTCAATATTGAAGCAATATATACCAACCGTTAATGCTCGAAACATTTCTGCTGCGGATTTGCCAATGCCCGAGAAAACTATTTTAGCGGGATCACCACCGGCAGCAAGTACACGCTCTAACTCACCTACTGAGACAATATCAAAACCCGAACCCAGTTTCGCCAATATATTTAATATTGCGATATTGGAATTTGCTTTGACGGAATAACACACTAAATGATCGTGGCTTGCTAGCGCATCATTAAATGCTGTCCAATGACGTTCAAATGTGGCTCGTGAATAAACATAACACGGCGAGCCATATTTCTGAACAATCGAATCGATTGTGACTTCTTCAGCATAGAGTTCGTTGTTACGATAATTAAAATAATCCATCGATATACTTCTTTAGTTAATTAGTGTGTTAAAAGGTAATTGCAATTATTGTTCGGAAGGTTTCGTGTTACTCGATTTATCCTGCGCTTCGGAACTTACCGTTTCAGGTATTTCTAGTTTAACTGGCTCAGCTGGTGCTGACGCTGGTGCCTCAATCGGTGCGGGTAAATAAAGAGGCCCTTTTTTGCCACAAGCACTCAACACTGTCAAACTGCTTATAATTAAAAACAGCACCAAACTGGAACTTTTAAATCTGTTATGTATTTTCATTATATTTACCATATCGTAAGCAAATTATACTGTAGTTTCAAAATATCGCCCAGTCGCGCAAACAATACCCATTGATTTGACCAAAACCCGTTCAGCACCATACGATGGGCTTGATACTGCATAGTATCTAATTTATGGTAGTTCTTAAATGATATTGGAAATAATAACCTTAATTGTTGCCATTCTGGGTGTCGTGCTGTTGTTCCTGGCAATCAAACGTCTTTGGCGTCGAAAACTCATCACCAGTAGCATACAGGGCTTATCCGGTTTGTTACTGCTGAGTCTAGCGGCTTTATCCGGCTCAACTGCGCTGAACTTGCACACTTACCAGCAACTCACCTACGAAGAGTCAATTGCGGATATTCAGTTTACCCAGCTTGAATCTAAACTATTTCGTGCTTTTATCACTTTTCCTGACGATAGCACTCAAACCTATGATCTGCGTGGTGAGCAGTGGCAAATGGATGCACGAATCTTAAAATGGTCTGGTATTGCGGCACTGGTTGGAATGAAAACACATTATCGACTGGGACGACTCTCAGGTCGATATAGCGATATAAAAAATGAGCGCACTGCGCCACGCACGGTTTATTCACTGCCATCATCCGAAATACTGGAAAATTGGTCTCCCGACATCTGGTCATTTATAAAAGGTCATCAGCAGTGGTTTCCATGGGTTGATGCCATTTATGGTAGTGCGACCTATCTTCCGATGAGTCACCGGGCAAGTTATACTATATATGTGAGTACCTCGGGTTTAATAAGCCGCCCAAGTAATAGCGTGGCTGTTAATGCAGTCCAAAACTGGAAGTAAAAAACAATAGAACTATAAAAGTTACTATGAGTATTAAATCCAATATCTTCATCTGGTTTTTCGTTGCAACTGTATTACCACTAACGGCCTTAGCCCTTAGTGCAATTTATTATAGTGAATACAATTACGAAAAAACCGTTAGTCATGACATTAGTAATAGTATTAATCGATTGGCGACAGACTTATTGCGTAACCACGAGCGAAATCGCGAACTTGTTTTGGGTTTAGCAAATTCTCCTGCAGTAAAAGAAATATTACCGATTTTATATTCAGCAAGTAAAAACAGAATTCACCCGGATATTAATGTTCGACGTGCCCGGTTAAATCGTTTTTTTGAAGGTTTTCAGACTATTCTATCAGGTGTATTTTATTTAAGAGTGTTAGACAGCAGAGGCAACACCATCATAAAAGTGAGTAACTTGAAACGAAGTGCGGCTATTTATGACAATTTAAGTGGCATCCCTTATGTTGAAAGTGGTATTCAATTGCGAGCATTTAAAAAACAACTAAAAGCAATACCCCGAAATGAAGTAAGCATGCTAGTTCTCCCTCATAACAAAACAATTTCGAAACGGATGAATGTTCTCCCCTTACTGGATTACATTGTACCTTTATATCACCGTAATCGACGTGTAGGTGCAATTACAGTAACCCTGTTAGGAAACCAGCTTGACAGTGTAATGGATCACGCACCAAGAATTTATAAGGGTGATATTTTATTATTTGAAAACAATCCCGATAATGAAGTTCGAAACGGAATGATATTGTATGACGATAAAAACAATATTCGTTTTGTTCAACCCAATAAGTCTCTGGTATCGATAGAAGATACTTATAGCCCGGCACTTAAGTCAAAACTAATATCAAAACCGGATGGCAAGGTAATCCTTAAAGATAAATCCATAATTTATTTTACAGAGTTATTTCCTTACCCGGATCAATTAATAAGCTGGGTTATGGCCACCAAAGTAGAACACAATACCATTACAGCTCCTTTTAAAAACATAAAATACGGAATTTGGATATTTGTTGGTGTTGCATTATTAATAAGTTTACTATTAGCAAATATTGCAGCGCATAAAGTTTCTACCCCGGTAAAAACATTAGCCCGAAATTTAACGGCTTTTGCTGATGGCAATTCAGACTACCGCGCACCGACCGATTATGATCTTGAGGAGATTAAATCACTATCAATAGCCTACAATTATCTGGCAGATAATCTGGATTCAGCACAACACGATAGAGATAAGGCGCAAAAAATGGTTCTACAAAGCGCTAAACTGGCCAGTATCGGACAAATGGCTGCGGGTATCGGGCATGAAATCAATAATCCATTAAATAATATTTTATCTTATTCAAAATTATTAACTCGCGATATTGATAACAATATTAATCTAAAGAGAGATATTGATTCATTACGTTCTGAAGCACTACGTGCTTCAAATATTGTAAAAGGAATTTTAAATTTCGCTCGTCAGGTTCCACCACATTACCAAAGTTTTCAAGTCACACCCTTTATAAAAGAATCATTGTCACTGGTGCAACAAACCTCAAAAAGTAAGAATATTTCTATTCGTTTGTTAAATAGCGACGATATTCTCGCCGAGGGTGATCGAAGTCAGCTACAACAAGTGCTCATAAATCTGTTAATTAATGCCATTCAGGCAAGTGAAGCCAACGGACAAATTGTTGTAGGCGTAAAAGAAAATAAAGATACATTAATTATTTCAGTCCGTGATGAAGGATTAGGAATTAATCCAGAAACACTCGATAAAATATTTGATCCTTTCTTTAGCACAAAATCTGAAGGTCAGGGAAGTGGCCTTGGCTTATCCATCAGCCTTGGAATAATGGAATCGCATCAGGGAAAATTAACTATCAGCAACAATCAGGATCGCGGAGTCACTGCAACGATTCAAATACCGTTAAACAAATCAGCAGAACGATCAGAATCAAGGAGTCTGACCCCATGAAGACCCCCATGAAGACCATGAAGATGACCTCATGAAGAAAGCTAAAATAATTTTTGTTGATGATGATGTTAAGGCGGGTGAACTCATGATGCGCTTTAGTGAAGGTGCAGACTATGATGTCACTGTTTTTCAAGACCCGGGTAAAGCGCTTAATTATTTTAAAGAAAAGCAAGTTGATTTAATCATTAGTGATTTACGTATGCCAACCATGACAGGAATGGAGCTACTGTCTGAAATTCGACAATTAGATTCTGAATTACCTTTTATTATTATTACCGGTTTTGCCAATATCGATGATGCTATCGAAGCTGTGCGATTGGGCGCAACTGATTTTATTAAAAAACCATTTGATATGGATGAACTGCAAATTTTAATTAACCGTACACTAGAACGAGAAGCCCTGGTTAATGAAAATAAAATGTTGAAACAGCAACTAGGCAGCAAATCAAATAAAAATAATTTAATTGGCAATGCACCAAGCATGCTTAAAGTATATCAACTGATTACAAAAATTGCCGATATTCGCTGTAACGTCATTATTGAAGGAGAATCAGGGACAGGTAAAGAAGTCATGGCGCAATCGATTCATTATAAAAGCCACTATGTGGATACCCCTTTCGTCATTATCGATTGCGGCTCATTGAGTGACACCTTGTTAGAAAGCGAATTATTCGGTCATGAAAAAGGCGCGTTTACCGGTGCTGTGTCAACAAAACACGGACTACTCGAAACGGCATCGGGAGGCACTGTTTTTCTGGATGAAATCGGCAACATATCAGAAGCCATGCAAACCAAATTATTACGCGTTATCCAGGAACAACAAATAACCCGTGTTGGTGGTGTACATACAATTTCGATTGACGTTCGATTTATTGTTGCAACAAACCGTAATCTAACAGAAATGATCAGCGAGGGTAGTTTTCGTCATGATCTTTACCATCGTCTTAATGTCATAAATATTACCATGCCAGCATTGCGTGAACGTCGTGATGATATCTCGTTACTGATAAATCATTTTATTCAACACTTTGCAAAACACTACAATCGTAAAGTAACGGAGTTTGATTCTGAGTCCATGAAAAAATTACGTGCTTATGACTGGCCCGGAAATGTTCGTGAACTTCGCAATCTAGTTGAGCGTCATATTGCACTGGCTGATGAACCAGAATTACACCTGCAAGATTTAACGCCAAATAAAGAATCCGATCTAATTGATTCGGATCAACCTTCATTACAACTGTTAGAAAAACGGTATATTTTAAAAACCCTGGAACGCTTTGATGGAAATCGGGAAGCCACAGCAGAAACACTGGGTATTAACAAATCCACTTTATGGCGCAAACTGCAAGCAGACAAAACTAAAGATACCAAGTTATCCGAATCAGATAGTTAATTAATTGGTAACTATTCGGAACCGGCCGACAAAAGTTCTAAAGTTCTAACCTAATCCTGCTTCTTACCTCTATTTTATTTACATCGAATAGTTACATTTTAGTTATCATGAATTTGCACTCTATTTGTAATTGACTCGTGCAATTTCCACGAATCTATTTTACTCAAGATCACCAAATATAATCTAATATATTGATTTATATAGATTAATAGTATTTATCAGAAGTTGGCCTAATTTCTGCTCATATAACACTGTACATAATTATAATGTGAATTGAGGAGCAAGATTTATGGAACGTAGAACCTTTTTAAAGGGAACACTGGCCACAAGTACTGTAGCAGTCGCTGCCAGTGCTGGCTTATTAAACCCACGTAACGTTTTAGCAGCTTGGCCAAAATCAGCATTCGAAGCTAAAAGTGTCGATGATGCTTTAAATTCTTTACTCGGAAGTTCTGCAACTTCTGCTTCGGGTGATATCAAGATTAAGGCCCCAGACATTGCTGAAAACGGTGCAGTCGTACCAATTACTATTAGCACAAACATTGCTGCTGTTGAGTCAATTAGTATTGTCACAAAAAATAACGGCACACCATTAGCCGCTAGTTTTAATATGGCAACTAATACTAAAGGATTTATATCAACACGCATCAAAATGGGTAAAACATCTGACGTAATGGCTGTTATTAAAGCTGGCGGTAAAACTTACGTTGCCCAGAAAAATATCAAAGTAACCATCGGCGGTTGCGGCGGTTAAACCTAATTAAGCGAGGAATTTAAAATGGCTAAAACAATACGTATACGTGCCAGCGCGAAGGGTGATATCACCACCGTGAAGGCGTTAATTACACATCCAATGGAAACCGGACTTCGTAAAAACAAGAAAACCGGTAAGAAATTTCCAGCTGAGTTCATTCAGGAAGTTAAATGCGAGCATAATAGCGCAACTGTAATGAACGCAAATTGGGGACCAGCAATATCAAAAAACCCATACTTGTCATTCCAGTTCTCAGGTGGCAAAAAGGGCGATACAATCAAAATTAGCTGGGCGGATAACACCGGAAAAA
>CAYOHQ010000007.1:0-28450 GCA_964403805.1 uncultured Thioalkalispiraceae bacterium
ATTGATAAATTTTGCTTATAACACTATTAATTTTCAGCAAAGCCTTATACACTCTCATTCCGAACAAATTGGATAAATTTTACTTTGTTTACAATGACTTAACATAACAAGATAAATTTTAGTCGATTATTCTTTAATAAAAATAATATTAATAATCAACCATGGAGAAACTATGAAACTTCGATCACTTTTAACCACGTCGCTATTAATTGCATCAATTCAAACTGTTCAAGCTACCAGTGCACCGGTAAATTGGGGATATTTCCAACATGGCACTGCACCTGTCGTTCTACCTGGTGCCTGGGGAGAACACTATCCAAACTGTAATGGTAGTAGCCAATCACCTATTGATATCGCCAATACAATTAAAAAGACTCTGAGCGAACTGGATATTGCTTATGAAGATACACCTATGCACATAATCAATAACGGCCATACTATTGAGGTTGAATACGAGCCTGGTAGTAGTCTTTATATCGCTGATGAAGACCAACGCGTATTGCAATTTCATTTCCACACACCGAGTGAAAATACCGTTAATGGCAAGCATTATCCGATGGAAATGCACATTGTTCATTCCGACACAGCTGGCGCATTAACTGTTGTTGCAGTCTTTATTAAAGAAGGTAAGGCAAATGAAACCTTTGGTAAAATTATAGATAACGCACCGATTCATGAAGGTGAGTTTATTTCATCAAAGCTGGTAAATGCAGATGCATTATTGCCATCACACATTAAGAAATTTTTTAATTATTCCGGCTCATTAACCACACCTCCCTGTTCTGAAGGTGTTAACTGGATTGTGATGAAAGATCCAATTAGCTTCTCTGCTGAACAAATTGCTGCATTTGAACATATTATGCATTTCAATAATCGCCCTGTGCAAGCAACAAATAATCGTACAATCAACATTAACAAACCGTAACACCGTTTAACGATTATTTAATTAAAACCACTCCACCACCTAGCTAGCTGTGGAGTGGTTTTAATTTAACACTGTTAGTGATGATGTAAGAAGCAATTCAGTTTTATCACCTAATCCTGATAATCCATTCTATTGACATCTTGGCTTGAAAGTTTAAATTGACTGTTAGTTAACATTTGAAGCATTTATCTCGATTAAAAACAGCAAGTTAGAATAGTTAAAATTTCAAATACACTATACATTGTGTACTCTATTAGCTATAAATAAAGCATGCATCCTGTCATACAACCCTGTACACTACGCAGCCCTCGCCCCTTGGCGTTCTACTCATTTTATCTGCGAAATCATTAGGTAACACATATGACATCTGAATCGGTAACAGCGTTTGATCAACTAGCGCTTAATAAATCCATACTTAAAGTACTGGATGAAATCGGCTATGAAACACCATCTCCGATTCAGGCACAAACGATACCCTTATTATTAGATAGAAAAGATATTATTGGACAAGCACAAACGGGAACAGGGAAAACTGCTGCTTTTGCATTACCCATTCTCTCTAATCTGGATCTTAAACAAAAAGATCCTCAAGTACTGGTTTTAGCACCAACCCGCGAATTGGCAATTCAGGTAGCAGAAGCATTCCAGAAATACGCAACGCATTTAAATAATTTTCATGTATTACCCGTTTACGGTGGTCAGGATTATCGGGGTCAAATTCGTGCCTTACAACGAGGAGTGCACGTCGTCGTTGGAACACCCGGCCGAGTAATGGATCACATGCGACGAAAAACATTAAAACTGGAAAACATGACCACACTGGTTCTCGATGAAGCAGATGAAATGTTACGCATGGGCTTCATTGATGATGTGGAATGGGTATTGGAACAATTACCTACAGAACGACAAATCGCCTTGTTCTCTGCCACCATGCCGAACCAAATTCGTCGTATTGCAACAAAATATTTAACTAACCCAGTAGAAGTCACTATAAAAGATAAAACCGTTACTGCTGATACCATTCGACAACGATTTTGGCCGGTGAGCGGCACCCATAAGCTCGATGCACTAACCCGTATTCTTGAAGCTGAAGATTTTGATGCTGTTATTATTTTTGTACGAACTAAAACAGCAACCGTAGAATTGGCCGATAAACTTGCTGCGCGTGGTTATGCATCAACAGCGTTAAATGGTGACATTGCTCAAAATCTACGTGAGCGCACCATTGAAAATTTAAAAAAGGGTAAACTGGATATTCTGGTCGCAACCGATGTTGCAGCACGAGGATTGGATGTTACCCGAATTAGTCATGTTATCAACTATGACATCCCTTATGATACCGAAGCGTATATTCACCGAATTGGTCGCACCGGCCGAGCAGGAAGAAAAGGTGATGCTATTTTATTTGTTGCACCACGCGAAAAACGCTTATTACATTCAATTGAAAAAGCAACTCGTAAACCAATTGAACGAATGGAACTACCTTCTACTGAAAATATTAATGACAACCGAGTAGTAAAATTCAAACAACGAATTACAGATACTCTGGCTACTGAAGAATTTGGTTTCTATTTCCAAATGCTGGAACAATACCAGCATGAACAAAATGTTCCGGCACTTGAAATTGCAGCAGCATTAGCACAACTACTACAAGGCGATACACCCTTTTTATTATCGAATAAACCAGCTCGGCGCGATAGTAAAAGCTGGGATAAAGAAGATGGTGGTAGAAAACCAAGACGTGAACGCGATCGTGACCGCTCATCACGAGATAATAAAGATCGTTCACCCAGAAAAAGTCGAGATTCAGATAGAGACACCGCTCCAGCAAAAGGCATGCAAAGTTACCGCATCGATGTAGGACATGATCACGGCGTAAAACCGGGTAATATCGTTGGCGCAATCGCAAATGAAGCCGATATCGATAGCCAATACATTGGTCGAATACAAATTAATGATGACCATAGCACAATTGATTTGCCCGAAGGCATGCCCACAGAAGTAATGAAGGATTTAAAAAAGATATGGGTCTCTGGCCAACAATTAAATATTGTCGCAATTACGAAAAATAAAAAACCAAAAGACTCTAAAAGCAAAGATAGACCCAAAGAAAGAATTAAAGGAAAATTGAAATTAAAAGACAAAGATAAAAAAAAGAAAAAACCCAAGCCTAAAAATAAAGGCAAGAAAAAAATTAAAAAAGATAAAACTGCTACTAGTTAAGTTCGGCTGCGTATAAAAATAGTATGGTTTAAATTCTTATACGCAGCTCAGCTTAGGTAAATTTAACTTAATTATGCCCTTTCAAACTCCACATATTACTATGAACAATCGCCAACTCTAGAAACAGAGATCGGTATAATGTTTCTCTGGATTTTGTACAACAAGTTGCATACAGATATCCAACTTTAGTTCCTATTTTTCCAACTTGATCAATTACGTTTTCAATTTTTTTACCATCGCTATTTATTTTATTAATAAACAAAATCGTTTCATCAATAAGTGATTTCAATTCTGCCATATTCGGGCTTCGACTGGAAATACAACAAGTCTCGTTTAAGGAATCTACATATTCATTACAGTGTAGTAAAGCTTCATTTGATTCAGTTATGTGTATATCAGTATTAGATTTTGTCATTACTCGCATCCTTGATTAATAAATTTACAATAAGTCACCAAACGGTGACTTATAATGACACCAACTGGTGACGAAAGTCAAATTTTGTTATACTAAACTGAATTAATATTGTATCTATCTGATTTAATTGGTAATTGCTATGGGACGTCAAAAAACATATAAGCGTGAAGAGCTATTAGAAAAAGCCATGTACCTGTTCTGGGAAAAGGGTTACAACAAAACATCTATGGCAGATTTAGCAGCTACCACAGGCGTCGATAAAAAATGCCTGTTTCGTGAATTTCAAAATAAGGAAACATTTTTTGAAGAGGTTCTTAATCTTTATACTTCCTGGGATTATCAGTATTTTGAAACGCTATTCAAAACAGAACCGTTGGGTTTAACTAATATAATAAAATTTCTTCATAGTTTAAAATCTGATCATGGTAATCGTGGTTGCTTGTTAAATAAATCAATCGTACAACGAAATCTACTTAACACAAAACACTTTGAAATTATTGAAAAAACCATTACTCATTTAGAAAAAAATTTATTAATTAATTTAACAGCTGCTAAAAAAAATGGCGAATTAAAAAATAGTGCCACGGTAACAGAATTAGCAAAATATCTTGTCTATGTTTCACAAGGTATAGCAACCATGAGTCAATTTGAATCAAAAGAAAACAATGTTGATATGGTAATTAACTCAATAATTGCTTCTTTATAATATTAAGAATCATTATTATTTAAATATAACCAGGTGGAAACCACAGTATCAGGATTAAGCGAAATACTATCGATATCCTGCTCGATCAACCACTGCGCAAGATCAGGATGATCTGAAGGTCCCTGTCCACAAATTCCGATGTATTTGTTTGCTGCTTTGCATGCCGAAATGGCTTTTTCAATTAACATTTTTACTGCCGGGTTTCGTTCATCAAACATATCAGCAACTAAATTAGAATCTCTATCCAAACCCAAAGTTAATTGTGTTAAATCATTTGAACCAATAGAAAAACCGTCAAAGTATTTTAAAAAATTATCGGCTAATAAAGCATTACTGGGAATTTCACACATCATGATAATACGCAAGCCATTCTCGCCTCGCTTTAATCCATTTATTTCAAGTAGATTAATTACATTTCGTGCTTCATCGACAGTACGTACAAATGGAATCATAATTTCCACATTCGTTAATCCCATTTCATTTCGCACTTTTTTAATGGCTTGACACTCCAGCGCAAAACAATCGCGAAACGTTTTCGAAACATAGCGTGATGCACCTCTAAAACCTATCATGGGATTTTCTTCTTGTGGCTCATATAGGTTTCCAGCGATCAGATGCTCATATTCGTTTGATTTAAAATCCGATAACCGTACTATTACTGGCTTTGGCGAAAAAGCAGCACCCAATGTTGCAATGCCTTCGGCCAATTTACTAATAAAGAAATCCGTTGGTGAATCATATCCTGCTATTTGTTGTGCAATATCAGCTTTAATATTTTCGGGTAAGGTATCATATTCAATAAGTGCTTTTGGATGAATGCCAATGGTATTGTTGATAATAAATTCCGTGCGCGCCAGACCAACACCAAAATTAGGTATAAACTGAAAATCAAAGGCACGCTCCGGATTACCAACATTCATCATAATTTTAACGGGTAGATCGGGCATGTTTTGAATATCAATAGTATTTACATCGTAATCCAGCACACCATCATAAACAAAACCAGTATCACCTTCGGCGCAGGATACTGTTACTAAATTTGTATTTGTTAATATTTCTGTTGCATCGTTCGTTCCAACAATGGCTGGAATGCCCATCTCACGCGCAATAATCGCCGCATGACACGTTCGACCACCGCGATTAGTTACTATCGCAGCGGCTTTTTTCATAATCGGTTCCCAATCAGGATCTGTCATGTCGGTTACTAAAACATCCCCATCATTCACTTTATCAATTTCAGTAATTGAGAAAATTATTTTTACCGGGCCATGATTAATTTTTTGTCCGACACTTCGACCTTCAACTAAGACTTTCCCACGCTCTGTAATATCATATTGTGTTAAAGTTGTACCCGATTTTTTACTTTGCACTGTTTCGGGTCGAGCTTGAACAATATATAGCTGGCCATCATTACCATCTTTTGCCCATTCAATATCCATTGGCTTTTTATAATGACGCTCTATGATTTGAGCATACTTTGCCAATTGTTGTACTTCGGCATCGTATAATGAAAATTGCCGTTGTTGTTCTAATTCCACATCAATTATTTTAGTTGCAGATTCTTTATCAGTGCCAGATCCAAAAACCATTTTAATGGCTTTAGTACCAAGCGTTCGTTGAATAATGGCTTTTTTGTTATTTTTTAGTGCCGGTTTATAAACATAAAACTCATCCGGATTGACTGCACCCTGCACAACCATTTCACCCAGACCATAAGCTGATGTAATAAAAACAACTTCATCAAAACCCGATTCAGTATCCAGTGAAAACATTACACCACTGCTGGCTAAGTCACTTCGAATCATTTTTTGAATACCAGCAGACAAGGCAATATCGGTTTGTGAAAAATTTTGATGAATTCGATAACTAATGGCCCGGTCATTATATAATGATGCATAAACACTTTTAATAGCTTGCAGGATATTATCCAGACCATGAATATTAAGATAGGTTTCCTGCTGCCCGGCAAAGGAAGCATCGGGTAAGTCTTCAGCAGTAGCAGAAGATCGAACAGCATAAGTACTGTCGCCGTATTTTTGTTCTAATTCCTGATACGCTATTTTAACATCAGCCATAAACTGCTCAGGAAAATGTGCCTGCTCAACCCATTGCCTAATTTTCGTGCCTGCTTGTTGAATTGCAATAACATTATTATCTTTTAGATCACTTAACTCATGATGAATTTTTTTGCTCAGCTTATTAAAGTCAAGAAAGCGATGAAATGCAGCCGAGCTTGTCGCAAAGCCACCCGGTACAATCACACCAAGATCGGTCAACGCTGATATCATCTCACCTAATGATGCATTTTTGCCACCAACACTGGCAACGTCATCAATTCCGATATCTTCAAACCAGATTAAATTTTTAACTTTATCAGGCATTTATTAACCCATATATTAAATTACAGTCTATAGTTTTAGTTTAGGTTACTATGGCGTAAAAGTGCGAGTAAAAAATGAAATTTAATGTCTATTATGTTTCGGATAAAACAGCTATTACTGCAGAAGCATTCGGTAAAACCTTAATATCCCAGTTTAGTTCTATTATATTTGAACAAACTACTCACCGATTCATAGACACAAACAAAAAAGCACATGAACTTACTCACGAGATAAATGAAAAATGTTCAAATGCAGAAAACACGGCAATTATATTTAGCACCCTGGTTAATCCGGAATTGCGAAAAATTGTTCAGAAAAGTAACAGTCATTTTATAGATCTCTTTGATTTAGCGATCCCAAAGCTCGAAAAACTGTTTAATCAAAAAGCCTCAATTAATGCCGGATTGGCACATGGTAATGCTCAAGATAGAAACTATGAACAACGAATGGATGCTGTGAATTTTGCACTAGTACACGATGATGGCATTAGCGTTAACCATTATGACAAAGCTGATATTATTTTAACTGGCGTTTCGCGAAGCGGTAAAACACCCACTAGCCTGTATCTTGCGATGCATTATGGGGTTTACACTGCAAACTATCCACTTACTGAAGAAACACTGACAAAAGAATCTATTCCAGTAGAATTAGAACACTATAAATCACGCGTGTTTGCCCTTAGCATTCAAGCAGATCGCTTACAAAAAATTCGGGCATCCCGTTTACCGAATAGCCAATATTCATCATTGAACCAATGTAAACTGGAAATTCGTCAAGCTGAAAAATTAATCAAAAAGGCTAAATTTCCAGTACTTGACGTTACCAGTAGTTCAGTTGAAGAAATTGCTACAACTGTATTACATTTTTATAATTCATCTTTAAAATTATAAAGATTAAAATATTATGGTCTACGTATTCCGTGCTTAATTAAACTTTTTGTAAACTCATCTGATTTTAGTGAAAGCATTAACTCTTCCTGGGCTGCTTTTTGTTTTTTAGTCCACTTTCCTCTAATCCGTACAGCTTGTAATACTCCCACTTTATTTCACTTAACTGGTTTTGGATTTTTGACAGTTCCACCAACAGGAACTATATCAAATTGATCCGGAAATGTTTGAATAAAATACAAGGCTAAATGATAAAAAATAAATCCTTACGTCCTAAATCCCAGACCGTTTTAATATTTTTCGGGTTACCTTTTTTAACTAAAATAACATTACCATAATTTTTTAATATTTTAACCGGTTTACCATCGGTTACTTTTAATGCCTGTAATTTTTGGTGCTGCTATGCAATTTTGCGTAGCTACTACTAACAAATCTGTAATACATATGCCGTAAACTGCTATTTTCCTCTCCATAAAAATCTCCTTTTTATATAATTATTATTTATTCTACATGAATCAATAAACATTTAAATATATGTATAACAATTAAAATTACTTGTATCATTCATAATTAATTCAAGTCAAATTCTATAATCAACCATAAAACGTTCTTTTCGAATTTCTTTCATAAATGGAATTAACTTAACGTGTTCCGGATGTTTCATATAACCATCTAGTGCTACTTCGGATTCAAATTCGGAATATAATACTATATCGACAGAATTATCTGACCCGACTAAATCGATACCTACTTCGAGTTTAATTAAACCGGGGATTTTTCCATTAAGTTTTTCAAGTAAGGTTTTTGCCTTAATTGCATTCTCTTGTTTGCATTGTTCTTTTAAGGTCCACATTACGATATGTTTGATCACACAAACTCCTGTTTATTATTTTTACACCAGTCAGACACAATTTTTTCTGCTATTTCTAATGGACTAAAATTATACTCCTGCAATTCGAGCCGCGATAATAATTTAACTTCTGCCAACTCATCGTTTATTTCTATATTACCTGATGCACTAACATGATAGGCAAGAATGAGTTGATTTTTTTCAAAGAACGAATAGTTTCCAATATAGTCGGCCACAGTTGCCGTTAATCCTAACTCTTCTTCGCATTCTCGGAGCACGGCTTGTTCCGGCGTTTCACCTTTTTCGAGATAGCCGGCAATAACTGAAAATAGCCCTTCAGGCCATTCTGAATTTCGGGCAATAATGTAAATACCATCAAGCTCTACTAATGCAGCAACAACCGGAACCGGGTTATCCCAAAAAACATAATTACAGTTATCATTACTGCATACCTGTCGCATTTCACCATCAATTAATTTAACTATAAATTCTGATGAACAATCCGGACAATATTTCATGATGTGCTATTATATTCTCGAATAATTTCTGTGATTTGAACGCTATAAGACTGATACCATTTAGTTTTACCGAGTTCTTGAGCTAGTGAATGATCTTTATCATTCTTCCAGTCTTGAATTTGCTGTAGGTTATCCCAATACGAAATAGTAATTTCTTGATCATTTTCAAAACTCGAAACAAATTCTCTGCAACCGTATTTTTGAATTGCCAGTTCCTGCATTTGAACAGCCATTTCGAAATACATGGTATCTAGCTCTTGACACTTCGCTTTGAAAATCACAGCATACATAAACTCATTACTCCGATAAAGGCTTAGAATTTAAAAAATAAATGGAATAAATTTTTTTGTTTTTTCTGAATATAATTTGAATTCGGTACCGTAACGTTTTAGCAAATGAGAATCGAGACCCGGAATATGAAAGAATATAAACATGACGGCCATAAATAACGGCAATCCCAATGTCCAAAAGTTATAAGTCAATAAACACCATCCAGTAAATAGAATAGTATCACCAAAATAATTTATGTGCATGGAAAATCTGAATAGACCTTTTGTGTAACAATGACCAGTATTACTTTTATCATTTTTCCATAATTTACGCTGAATTTCTGAATAACTATTAATAAAAGATCCAGTTAATAATAAAACCAAAGCTAGAATATCCAGCCAGCCATTTTCAATAACGTAGTCTCGAAAAGCACCACCACCGACTAAAAATAATCCTGTCTCAAACGTTGCCATAAAGAACACTAATTCGTTTACTTCAGACCATTCCAGCTTTCGCTTAATCAGGTAAAAAAGTGTTATAACGTGACGTAGCCAATACAACAAAGCACAAAAAAATAAAATTTTTGCTCGTTCAGGATCAGCTAAACTCCACTGGTTTCCAAATAATTCTCCCAAACTAACTAAACCGTCGAAATAAGCAAGCCATGCTAAAAAGACTATTACCGTGAAATGGCTCAAAATAAACATCCATTTCTGAATTCTCGCTGTTCCGTATTCTCTGCTTACACCAGCATTTACAGATTTATTTGATTTTGTAATATCCCTATCCATAAACTGGCTCCAGATTTTTGTTTATTGCATCGGTTGTCTGATAATTGTTTTCCAGTTCGCCGGAGCTGCTCGGCGAATATCACTTAAGTAAATCTCGTGATGTTTACCAGTCCGTATTTTGTTTTTCTCTAAAATAAAGACATGTAATTTATCAACTGTTGGGCCTTCTTCAGAAAATGGCCCGATGTGCATAATTTGAGCGACTTCGCCTTCATTAAAAATTTCAAAACGAAGTCTGGATAATGCTACTGGATTTTTCTTTTTTTGTAATTCCTTTTTTGCTTCGCTTATTAATTTTTTGTTTACAATTTCTGGTTGCATTATCATTAATGTCCATTTCCAACTCTCTTTATCATCAACACTAAATTTTGACATATCATCTGTCCACCATAATCCTTCCAGTGGCATCACGCCATAATCAATTTTTAATTTTCCTTTTTTAATGATGAACTTAAGTGTATATGAAAGAGCGAACAGTGATTCTACAGCTTCTTGAAATTGCTGATTTCCGGGAGCACCTTCACCGTCAATCATAAGATATTGCAAATTTGGGATTTTTACCCACTCGACATTTTTAGATGACGGTTTATATAATTGCTTTAATTCTTTTTTATAATCAATTTTTTCCATTTTAAGTATCCTTTTTATTGATGGAATAGATAATTAATCATAAAAATAACTAAGTCTTACCGAATTTTGCTATTTTATACAAAATATCAATCGCGGTAATCAAGTTGCTAAAACGCCTTGTTATGGTTTAAACGTTTTTAATTGTAGTTCTTTCACAACTTTAAAGTGTTTTACATTGCTTGAAACTAATGCGATATTATTTTCTATCGCCGTTGCAGCAATAATCGCATCCCCGGCTCTCATATTTGAAGATAGCGTATATTCTTCAACATATATTAATGCTCTGTGTCCTATGTTTTCGGTGAGTGGTAATATGGAAAATTCAAATTCGTTAATAAAATCTTTCACATATTTATGATGTGTTTTATTTTTTGCACCTTGCAGTAATTCCATATAACTCTGAATAGAAAGATATTTATCATCATCTTTTTCAAGCAACTTCGCAGCTTTAGTGTTTCCTCTCTGTACCCAGATTAATATATCTGTATCATATATCATTTCTAGGTTTTCTTAAGTTAGCGAGTTCTTCTAATACCGATTCTTTAGATTTTTTGGTCATACCAAAAAAAGGATGATCTTTTATTTTCAATATTTTCTTTTCCCTAACAGGTTTAATTACACCTTTTACTTTCCCGTGATATAGAACTGTAACACTTTCATTTCTGTCAAGTGCTTTCAAAATTTCGGTTGTTTTATATCTTAAATCTACTATTGTTGCTTTCATAATTATTCTCTAAAACTAAATATGTCTACTCATTATAGACATTATTTAAATATACTCAAGCGCATTATCTAGCAATAATATCAATTAGTTAGCTTCTTTAAATTGCTTATTTGGGACGTTTAGACACTCAAGCTTTTTATTGAAGGAACATAGAATTAATCATGAAAATAATCAGGTTAAATCTTGCTATATTTTTTTAGAAATAGAGCTATCCAATTTTTGTGTTGAGATTGTTGTCATTACGTTTAGTGTTGTTGCGCTCTCTGATGCGATTGCATTTTCTACTCTATCAACAAAATTTAAAAATGCTTCCTGTTCATCGAGATCGCGATAGGGACCATCGGCTGTGGCGTAACTAAAATATTCTCTTGAAAGTAATTGATCAGTTGTACGGTAATTTTTCCATTGTTCTCGAAAGTGAAAGACACTTTCGAGTGAAATAAAAACAACAACCAGCACACTGAGCAAGGTTGTTACCACTTCGATTTTATTAATATGCAGATTGATTAAAACGGGAACAATTGCACCACCGAGTACGGTTATGGTGCGCATCCATAAAAATAATTTTTTGAATCTTCGGGCTTTTTTGTCATACCATTCGCGAATTGGGTTTAAGCGAATTGTAATATATTCTTCTGGTGACATACTGCCATAACTTCGGGGTTCTTCATATGTAGCGCATTGATTGTTGTCCATAACGAATCCTTGTTAATCTGATTAACCTATTTCTATATTATTTCAGTAACGCCTCTAATACACAATGCTATTTACCAAAGCTTAATTTCGTATCCTTCCCATTCGATTATATTTTGATCAGTTTGAGTTGTATTTTGTTTTGGCTTGCTTCTATTATTTCGACGTCGTATTTTTTCGATTTCAGACAAATCTACAGCCTGAATACTAAATTCTTGATATTTTTCGATATTTGATTGCATTGATACTATTAGATGACGACTACTGTTAATAGAATCAGCCATCGACTCTGAAGAACAAACAGTAAATAACATCGTAATACTGATTATAAATAAAATTAAAATAAAATAATTGTCTTTTCTTGCTTTAAATTTTCGTAACATTTTTATGCCTCTTGCTGCTTTGTTGAGTTATAAAAATCTCCATATTATTTTATTACAAATTCCGTAATGTATTGTCCTGTAATTAGTATATATAAAATTATTAATTATTCCACTGTCACTGATTTTGCTAAATTTCTTGGTTGATCAACATCGGTGCCTTTTAAAACGGCTACATGGTACGACAGTAGTTGCAATGGAATGGTGTGAATGATGGGTGAGGTTTCATCTTTGCTTGCAACAACATCCATTACAAATATGCCTGGTTCTGCTTTAAAGTGTGATCGCTCATCAGCGAACACATACAATTGTCCTCCGCGTGCAGCGACTTCCTGAAGGTTGGATTTTAGTTTTTCCAGCATATCATTTTTCGGTGCTACGGCGATAATGGGCATATTTTCATCAACTAATGCCAGAGGGCCATGTTTTAATTCACCTGCTGGATAGGCCTCGGCGTGAATATAGGAAATCTCTTTTAATTTAAGTGCGCCTTCCATCGCAATTGGGTAATGTAGGCCGCGGCCCAGAAATAAAGCATGATTTTTGTCTGCAAATTCCTCCGCCAGTTCTTTAATTTTATCATCGAGTGCTAGTGCCTTTTCTACTTTGGCTGGCAAAGAGGTTAGTTGTTTAACCAAATCCTGTTCTAGTTCATCCGATAATTTATGGCGTTTACCAAGCGCTATTACTAACAATAGCATTGCGACTAATTGCGTGGTAAATGCCTTGGTTGAGGCGACTCCAACTTCCGGTCCAGCACGGGTTAACAAAGTAAGATCCGATTCACGCGTTAGTGAACTTTCTGGAACATTACAAATAACCAGAGAGTGCCCGAAACCCAATCGTTTCGCTTCCTGCAAACCGGCTAAGGTATCTGCGGTTTCACCCGATTGCGAAATAGTAACAATTAATGAGTTATTGCGAACTACCGGTTTGCGGTATCGAAACTCACTTGCGACTTCAATGCTACAAGGTATTCCGGCCAGACTTTCGAACCAGTGCTTGCCAATTAATCCGGCATGATAACTGGTGCCACAGGCGATAATATGAATGCCCTGCACGTTATCAAAAATTTCTGATGCGCCATTACCAAAGGCTTGTTCTATCACTTTGCCATCGGCAATACGCCCTTCCAGCGTATTACTAATGGCATTACCCTGCTCGTATATTTCTTTGAGCATGTAATGACGATAATGACCTCGTTCAGCTGCATCGGCGCTCAGATCACTTTGCTTAATTTCGCGATCGACTTGATTACCATTAATATCGAAGATTACTAATTTATCACGAGTAATATCAGCAATATCACCATCTTCAAGATAGATAAATCGTTGAGTTACGGGTAATAACGCAGCAGAATCCGAGGCAATAAAATATTCGCCAAATCCGACACCAATAACCAATGGACTACCACGGCGCGTTGCAATTAACCTATCCGGTTCTTTTTCGCTAATGACGCCAAGGGCATAGGCACCATCGAGTTCAGCCGCGGTATCTAACACGGCATTAAATAGCTCTTTATTTTGTTTGTAATGATGATCGTGAATCTGGTGAACCACGACTTCAGTATCGGTTTCAGAGGTAAAGGTATAACCGGCTTTTTTTTGTGATGCGCGAAGTTGATCGTGATTTTCGATAATACCATTATGAACGATGGCTACTGATTTTTCTGCGATATGAGGATGTGCGTTTGCTTTGGTGGGTTTACCGTGGGTTGCCCAACGAGTATGGGCTATGCCGATTGAACCAATTAGACCATGTTCGTTAATTTCACCTTCAAGTTCTTTCACTTTGCCGGGCATTCGGCAACGATCAACCTTACCACCGCCATCGATAACGGCGATACCGGCTGAATCATAACCTCGATATTCCAGACGACGTAAGCCTTCCAGTAAGATAGGAACAACATTTCGTTCAGATATTGCGCCGACAATTCCGCACATAGTTTATTATTTTCCAGATTTAATTACATTATTTCTTTTTCTTAACCGGACGTTTCCAGCCTGATATTAATTTTTGTGTGCTCCTTGCAAGAGTTAATTCTCCTTCGGGTGCATTTTTGGTTAGTACGGTTCCTGCTCCAATAGTGGCACCATCACCGACTACTACCGGTGCTACCAACACTGAATTTGATCCCGTTGATACATTATTGCCAATTGTTGTTCTGTGTTTATTCGCACCATCATAATTTGCAGTGATAGTGCCGGCTCCAATATTGACACCACTACCCATATCGGTATCACCGATGTAAGTTAGATGATTTACTTTACTATCCACATCGATAACACTGTTTTTTATTTCAACAAAATTGCCTATGTGATTATTGCCTTTTAATTCAGCGCCAGGTCGTAATCTTGAATAAGGACCGACACGACTATTATTACCCACCACGCTATCCTCGATATGACACAGTGGTAATATTTCTACGCCACTGCCGATAACTGAATTTTTAATAACACAGTTTGCACCAATTAATACATTATCACCCAGTGAAACAACGCCTTCGAAAATAACATTAACATCGATACTAACATCTTTTCCGGTGGTTAACATTCCACGGATATCGACACGAGCAGGATCAATTAGTGTCACGCCCCGGTGCATTAATTCTGTGCATTGTCGTTGCTGATAACATCGTTCGAGATAGGCTAATTGAACTTTACTATTGACTCCGAGTACTTCGTCTTCAGTTTCTGCTTGCACACTGTGAATGGTGGTTTTTTCGTTAACTGCGATACCGATAATATCCGTTAAATAAAATTCGCCTTGTGAATTGTTATTCTCTAATTGAGATAACCAGTTACGAAGCAGTTTACCTTTAACGGCTAAAAATCCGGTATTCACTTCTTGAATTAATTTTTCTTCGTCAGTGGCATCTTTTTCTTCTGTTATAGCGAGTACCTGAGAATTTTTATCTCGGATTATACGGCCATAACCGGCAGGGTTGTCTGCGTGCATGGTGAGAATTGCGAGTGAATCGTCTTTTGCGGCTTCAAACAAGAATGTTAATGTTTGTGGTGTGATAAGCGGCACGTCACCGTATAACACTAAAACAATCGCATCATCATCAAAATGATTGGCAGTTTGTTGCACTGCATGGCCAGTGCCTAATTGTTCTTTTTGTTCTACCCAGGTTAAAGAATCGTCATCGATTGTGCTGCGGAGTAATTCACCACCATGGCCATAAACCACGATAATTTTTTTGGCATTTAATATTTTAGCGCTATCAATGACATGTGCGACCATCGGTTTGCCACCAATCGGATGCAACACCTTGGGTAAGGAAGACTTCATGCGAGTTCCCTGTCCCGCGGCTAAAATAACAATGTTTAAATTCATTTTACTTTTTTAATGGTTTAACTCTTATTATAGGCACAAAATTTAATGAACAGTAGGTGGGAATGAACCCCCTTCAACTTCACCACTTGTTAATTCCTGCTCTGATGCCGGTCTTACTTCACGAATGGTAATTTTAAAATCCACCTGTTTACCGGCTAATGGATGATTACCATCCAATGTAATTTTGCCATCGGCAATTTTAGTGACAATCATGGTCTTTTTATCGCCCTGATCATTCTGAAATTCGGCTTCTGCACCCACAAAATGGAAATCTTGCGGCACATTAGCAAGCTCATCGGTATAGAGTAAGTCTGGATCAATGGCACCGAAGGCTTCATCCGCATCGAAGTGCACTACAACTTCATCATCAATTTTACTGCCTTCCAATCTATTTACAATTTTATCAAATACCCGGTCATCAACACCGTGTATATAACTAATTGGAATATCACTCTGCTCTAATACTTCGCCATTTTGGTCAAGAATAACGTATGTCATGCTCACGACCATATTTTTTGCTACTTTGTGTTCACTCATTATTGTGCCTTCCCGGGACTATTTATATCGGCTGAAATTTATCAAACTAAACCAAAAATTAACATTTTAAACCACAGTGAATTCTAGCGTATTTCTGTGATCCAAAAAATAAAAAAGGGCAGTAAAAACTGCCCTAAATCAATGCATTATAACAAACTTTTGTTATGATTTCGATTTACTACGAATCCGTTTAATGGTTTGAAGTTGCGCTACTGCTTCAGCTAGTTGTGATTGTGCTTTCGCAATTTCAATCTCACCCACTTTGTCTTTTAGCGCTTGTTCAGCTTCTTTTTGTGCTTCGAGCGCGGCAGTTTCATCCAGATCACCGCCTCTAACGGCTGTGTCAGACAATATCGTGACGACGTGAGGCTGTACTTCTAAAATCCCACCTGAGACATAAATCGATTCTTCTTTGCCACCCACCAGTGTTACGCGAACTTCACCCGCTTTCAGTGGTGTTAACATTTGGGTATGTCGGGCATGAATACCGACTTCACCCATTATTGCCGGTGCAATTACAATTTCAGCCGTTTCAGAGAAAATTTCTTCTTCTGCGCTAACAATATTAACGTGCATGGTCATCGCCATGATCTACTCCTAAATTACAATTAAAGCGTTTTTGCTTTTTCAACTGCTTCTTCAATAGTACCCACCATGTAGAAAGCTTGTTCTGGTAACTCATCGTATTCACCGGCTAAAATGCCTTTAAATGCGCGTATCGTGTCGGCTAATGAGACGTACTTACCAGGTGAACCAGTAAACACTTCAGCAACGAAGAATGGTTGAGACAAGAATTTCTGGATTTTACGAGCCCGGGTGACGGTTAATTTATCTTCTTCTGATAATTCATCCATACCCAAAATCGCAATAATATCTTTTAATTCTTTGTATTTTTGTAGTGTACCTTGCACACCACGAGCCACATTATAGTGCTCTTCACCAACCACCAATGGATCTAACTGACGCGAAGAGGAATCCAGTGGATCAATTGCAGGATAAATACCCAACTCGGCAATTTGACGTGATAACACCACGGTAGCATCCAGATGTGAGAATGTCGTAGCAGGTGATGGATCGGTTAAATCATCGGCAGGCACATACACTGCTTGAATCGAGGTAATTGAACCGGTTTTGGTTGAAGTAATTCGTTCTTGCAAGGCACCCATTTCTGAGGCCAATGTTGGCTGGTAACCCACCGCAGAAGGCATACGGCCTAACAGCGCTGACACTTCGGTACCGGCCAGAGTATAACGATAGATATTATCAATAAATAATAATACGTCACGGCCTTCATCACGGAAGAATTCCGCCATGGTTAAGCCGGTTAATGCAACACGAAGTCTGTTTCCTGGAGGCTCATTCATTTGGCCATAAACCAGAGACACTTTATCGAGTACGTTGGAGTCTTTCATTTCGTGGTAGAAATCGTTACCTTCACGAGTTCGCTCACCGACACCGGCAAACACAGAATAACCACTGTGCTCAATTGCGATATTCCGAATCAATTCCATCATGTTCACGGTTTTACCAACACCCGCACCACCGAACAGTCCGACCTTACCCCCTTTAGCAAATGGCGCGACTAAATCAATCACTTTAATACCAGTTTCTAATAAATCGTTTGCGGGTGATAATTCTTCATAAGTTGGTGCAGCACGATGGATTCCCCATCGGGCTTCTTCGTTAATAGGACCTGCGCCATCAATTGGTGTGCCTAGTACATTCATGATTCGACCAAGCGTTTTTGTACCAACGGGCACTTGAATTGCTGCGCCAGTACTAGTAACAGCCATTTCCCGTTTTAAACCATCGGATGTTCCCATCGCAATGGTTCGAACAATTCCGTCACCCAGTTGCTGTTGAACTTCCATGGTTAGATTGGTTTCGTCAACGACAAGTGCATCGTAAACTTTAGGTAATGCATCACGTGGAAACTCCACGTCTACTACCGCACCAATAACTTGTACAATTTTTCCTGAACTCATTCGTCAGATCCTCTTTTCAAAATTTTTAAATTCTTTAATTAACTAAACTGCCGCCGCACCGGCAACAATTTCTGATAACTCTTGCGTAATTGAAGCTTGTCGCGCTTTGTTATAAACCAGTTGTAAATCTGCGATAAGATCGCCGGCATTATCGGTGGCGCTTTTCATTGCGACCATTCGCGCGGCCATTTCACAGGCAATGTTTTCTACCACACCCTGATAAACCAGAGACTCGATATAGCGTGTTAGTAAACCGTCTAAAACTGTTTTAGCATCGGGCTCGTAAATATAATCCCAATGGTATTTTAATTCTTTATTCTGCTCTGGTTTTTCGAGCGGTAACAACTGAACCGGCGTTGGTTCTTGTGTCATGGTGTTTACAAATTTATTGTAAACCAGATACAAGCGATCAATTTCACCCTCGTTATACGCATCGAGCATGATTTTCACGGTACCAATTAGTTCCGACATACTCGGTGAATCACCAATCTGGGTTTTTTGTCCACGCAGATTTAGTTTTAACCGACTAAAGAAACTACTGGCTTTTGAACCGATGGTGCACATATCGATAGGTATATTTTTTTGTTCCCACTGCACTAAAGTTTTTACAGTGTCACGAAATAAATTACTGTTTAAACCACCACACAAACCACGATCCGATGAAATAATAATATAACCCACCCGCTTTACTTCGCGGTCTAGTAAATAAGGATGTTTATATTCTGTCGCGGCATAAGCAAGATGATGAATCACTTCAAGCATTTTTTCCGAGTAAGGACGTGAAGCACTCATGCGATCTTGTGCTTTACGCATTTTACTCGCAGCCACCATTTCCATTGCGCTGGTGATTTTCTGAGTATTTTGAATACTCGAAATCTGGGTTCGTATCTCTTTACCAACAGCCATTATTTTTGTCTCTTGTTAATATGCATTCTAATAAGTGCTAGTTGATTTAAATTTTTCAATAGCCGCTTTTAATTCAGCTGCAACGCTATCGTCAAATTTACCGCTTTCATTAATTTTTGATAATAAATCCGCATTAGCTGAACCAATTCCGGATTGCATTGCTTCTTCAAACTCGACAATTTTATTAACAGGAACATCATCCAGATAACCTTCGTTTGCTGCAAATAGTGATACCGCTTGTTCTGCAACCGTCATCGGTGAATATTGTTTTTGTTTCATTAATTCGGTTACACGTTGGCCGCGTTCAATTTGTTTACGAGTTGCTTCATCCAAATCAGAAGCAAATTGAGCAAACGCTGCCAGTTCACGGTATTGCGCCAAATCCAGTCGAACACCACCACCTAATTTTTTAATAATACCGGTTTGTGCAGCACCACCCACACGCGATACTGATAAACCAGCGTTAATAGCAGGTCGAATACCGGCGTTAAATAAATCAGACTCTAAAAAGATTTGACCATCGGTAATTGAAATTACGTTGGTTGGCACGAATGCCGATACGTCACCGGCTTGTGTTTCAATAATCGGTAATGCGGTTAATGAACCGGTTTGACCTTTAACCTTACCACCGGTTAAACGTTCCACTTCATCAGCATTAATTCGGGATGCACGTTCAAGTAAACGGGAATGTAAATAGAAAACATCACCAGGATAGGCTTCACGGCCTGGAGGACGACGCAATAATAAAGATACTTCACGGTATGCCCAGGCTTGTTTGGTTAAATCATCATAAATAATTAATGCGTCTTCGCCTTTATCACGAAAGAATTCGCCCATCGAACAACCGGAGTAAGGTGCAATGTATTGCATTGCAGCCGATTCAGATGCGCTCGCAGAAACCACAATGGTATGCGCCATTGCGCCATGTTCTTCGAGTTTTTTAACAACGTTAGCAACGGATGATGCTTTTTGTCCAATCGCAACGTAGATACATTTAATGCCTGTGCCTTTCTGGTTAATAATGGCATCAATTGCAACCGCCGTTTTACCGGTTTGTCTGTCGCCAATAATCAATTCACGTTGACCACGACCAATTGGCACCATGGCATCAACTGATTTCAAACCCAGTTGCACCGGTTGATCAACTGATTGCCGTTCGATGACACCCGGTGCAATTTTTTCAATTGGCGATGTTTCAGATGATTCAACTGCGCCTTTACCATCAATAGGATTTCCCAAGCTATCAACAACACGGCCTAATAAACCTTCGCCAACGGGAACTTCAAGAATACGACCAGTACATTTTACTTTGTCGCCTTCCGATAAATGCAAATAATTACCAAGCACCACCGCGCCAACTGAATCTTGTTCCAGATTTAACGCCATACCAAATGTGTTGCCAGGAAACTCGATCATTTCACCTTGCATGACATCGTTGAGTCCGTGAATACGAACGATACCATCGGTTATACTCACTATCGAGCCTTCGTTTCTGGCTTCAGTGGTTGAGTCAAAACTCTCAACCTGTTTCTTGATTAATTCACTGATTTCAGCGGGATTAAGTTGCATTTTTTATTTCCTCTTTATGCCATCTTTAGGCTTAAATAATATTCTTTCAGATTAGGCTGTCAATTTGTGCGCCAGTTTCTCAAGTTGTCCTGTAACAGAACCATCGATCACCATATCACCGGCACGTACGATACTGCCGCCAATCAGTGACTCATCAATTTTAGTGCTCAAATTAATTTCTCGACCAAGACGTTTTTTAAGTCCATCAACCAGATTTTTCTTTTGTGCGTCACTGAGTTCAAATGCGGATATCACTTCTGCATCAATCGTGCCTTCTTCATTGGCACGATGAGCTTCATAAATCTCGGCAATTTCATGTAATACGTTTAAGCGTTTGTTAGCGGCAACGACTCGCACAAAATTTTGTGCTGATTTGTTTAATCTGTCGCCGGCAATTTTTAAAACAATGTCGATCAAATCCTGTGTTTGAAATTTGGGATTATGAATCATCGCTGCCATTGCATCGTCTTTTATAACGGCTGCTAAAAATTGCAGCATCTCAGACCATGATTTTAAATCGTTGCTGTCTTTTGCGAGATCAAACGCGGCTTGAGCATAAGGTCGTGCAATGGTACTTTTTTCTGCCATGCTATTTATTTCACCTACATTCAGTATTTAAAGTTGTGCCACAAGATCGTCTAATATAGCTTCGTTTGCAGCAGCATCCACTTCACGTTTTAATATTTGACCAGCACCAGACACAACAAGCGATGCAACCTGACCACGTAATGTTTCACGCGCCCGATTTACTTCCTGTTCTATTTCTGCATTCGCTGCAGTAATAAGCCGTTCGCCTTCAGTACGAGCATCATCCTTTGCACTTTCAACAATTTCACTGGCGCGTTTTTGTGCCTGAGCAATAATATCTTGTGCTTCCTGCTTGGCTTCATTCAATTTTTCAATGGCGCGTTTTTCTGCTAAATCTTTTTCATGAGCACCACGTTCGCCGGCGGCAATACCATCTGCAATGGCTTTTTTACGATCAGTCAAAGCCGTCATTATGGGTGGCCACACAAACTTCATCGTAAACCAGACAAAAGCAGCAAATACTATCGATTGCGCAATGAGTGTTAAATTAATGTTCATAGTAGAACCTTTATCTAATAAGCCTAAATTATATTAGTATTCGCGCTTAAACTGCTGCAACCGCGAATAAAATGTACATTGAAATACCAACAGCAATCATTGGTACCGCATCAACCAGCCCCATCACGATAAAAAACTGTGTTCGTAACATTGGAATCAATTCTGGTTGTCGAGCCGCACCTTCAAGAAAGCGTCCACCAAGAACACCAATACCTACTGCTGCGCCCAATGCACCAAGACCCATCATTAATGCGCCTGCGATATATAGCATTGCAATTGCTTCTGTCATTTCTTTCTCCTATTTCAATTTTTATAAAATTTTAATGTTTAAATTAGTTATTAAGTGTTACTTTTTTAGTGCTCCGAATGTGCCATGTCCATATACACAATCGTTAACGTCATAAATATAAATGCTTGTAAGGTAATGATTAAGATATGGAAAATAGCCCATCCCATTTGCAGGAATCCACCCAATACACCCATTGTAATACCGGCATTCACCATCATCGCGATGAGAATAAAAATCATTTCACCGGCATACATGTTACCGAATAATCGTAAGGCTAATGAAATGGGTTTAGCGATAAGGGATACAAATTCCAATAAGAAGTTAATCGGAATAAAGATTGCCATTACCACGGTGTTTTTTGATTGAAACGGTTGCAGTGTTAGTTCACCAACAAAACCACCAATACCTTTATTCTTGATGCTATAAAAAATAGTAAGGAAAAATACCGCGATTGCCATACCAAAGGTTGCGTTTGGATCGGTTGTTGGCACAACTCTAAAATAGACGTGATGTGGATCGGCACCAAACACTGTTTCGCCGATAAAGCCTGCAAGTGATGGTAACCAGTCAACCGGCAATAAATCCATGAAATTCATTAAGAAAATCCAGACAAAAATTGTGAGCGCTAACGGTGCGACTAAATTATTTTTATGTGAGAACGAGCCACGAACACTGGTGTCGATAAACTCAACAATCCACTCAACAAAATTTTGAAGACCACCCGGAACACCGGTAGTGGTGCGTTTTGCTGCTTTATAAAAAAAGAATAAGAAAAAGGCACCTAAAAATAGCGACCAGAACATCGTGTCAACATGGATAGCCATAAAGCCCATTGCTTTAGCTTCAGCCGCAGAATGAGCAAATTCCCAATGACTGGTCTCAGGATTTTGACCATAGGTCCAATTCGTTAAATGATGTTGAATATATTGTGCAGAAGTTAGTCCAGTCTCAGTTGACATGTTTATACATTACTCAAAAATTTTAATAAATTCATTTAGTTATAGTCATAATGACTCTGTATATTAGATCTATCGGCACTATCTTTTAGAACTTCGCCCGGTACCCGGTTTTGGGGGGCGTACAAAAAAATGTCCTAACTGCGCAGCGACAAAGCCAATTATCACTGCTGCTGGCTCCAGTTTTAAAGCGCCAAGCCCTAACGCTAATAATGCGATTGCAGCGATGTATCCCAGAGCAAAGCCCTTATAAAGCTCTAGCGCATTAACACCACTGACGGTGTCTGGATCCTTATTTACGGTATCAACTAATTCCGTTTTAGGCAGAGACTCCGATTTATCGACGCGAGCATCGAAAGCTGTATCGGCGTCTTCCGTGGCAATCTTTAATCGCCATGCGCGTAGCAATGAGACTATTATGCTAACGAAACCTCCGTATATCAGTGCCAGAGAATATTCGCTACTCTTTCCATAAAAACTGAAAAGTATCATTGCCAGCCCGATGATCAATACTAATTGAATCAAAATGAGTCTGATAAACGTTTGCCAAAAGGCTTTTTCAGCAAAATTCATGGTTGGTGACCTTAATTTTAAAACCACCACCATTTTGTCAGCAGACTACAGGGGCGCGCGCATTATAATGCCAAGTCATAAAAGGATCAATACCGTCATTAATCAAATTTAAATTCGAACTTGCTAAAATACTTAATTAACGAAATAACCCTATTAAACTATCAATGAGTACGAGGAATCAACTTCTTGATTATAGCTGAAGCTATAGCGTGCAGTGAGGCTATTCCCTAGCAACTCAAAACGTCCAAGTTAATCAGGCCAGATTCTTATTATTGTCACGACCTACAATAAACTATAGGCGATGAATTCGATATAACCACGACATTTGAACAGGAGTTTTTTGTGTGGCTATTCAATAAAATAATTACACTTTTAAGTGGGGTCAGGCTCAACATAACTCATTGCTAACAATTAAGTCGAGTCTGACCCCATATAGAGAGCTATAGACCTTATGCTTTCTTTCCTTATATTACTTGATGTGCTCGATGATTCCGTCGAGTTCGTCGAAGCTATTGTATTGCACGACGAGTTTGCCTTTGCCTTTGGCGTTGTACTGGATTTGGACTTTTGCGCCGAGTTTTTCGGATAAATCGGTTTGTAGTTGTTGTACGTTTGGATCGGGTGTTACGCTGGTTTTGTTAGTGCCTGATTTATCATTTGCCTGAGTTTCTTTACGAACTAGATGTTCGGTGTCACGTACTGATAAACCTTTTTTAACCACTTCACGGGCGATTAATGTCTGATTTCCGCCTTCGATTGCGAGTAAGGCTCGGGCATGGCCCATTTCTAACTCGCCTTTTTCTAGCATGGTTTTTACTTCGGTATTCAGGCTTAATAAGCGTAGTAGATTAGCTACTGCTGAACGGGAGCGGCCAACCGCATCGCCGGTTTCCTGTTGTGTTAAGCCGAATTCATCAATTAAGCGTTGTAGTGCCATTGATTCGTCTATTGGGTTTAAATCTTCACGCTGGATGTTCTCGATTAATGCCATTGCCATGGCAGTCTGATCGGGCACATCACGAATAACGGTTGGAATTTCATGCAAGCCGGCCAATTGGCAGGCTCGCCAACGGCGTTCACCGGCGATAATTTCATATTTACCGGGCTCAGAAATAGGTCGAACTACGATGGGTTGTACTACCCCTTGTGCCTTAATGGAGTTTGCAAGTTCTTGTAATGCCTCAGGTTCTATCTCGTGACGGGGTTGGTAACGACCACGCTGTAATACATCAACGGGTAAATTCCGCAAATCACCGTCTTTTACTGATTCATTACTATCATCACTAACAGTATTTACCATCTTCTTGGCATTACCACCGAGTAATGCGTTTAAATCTCTTCCTAAGCCACGTTTTTTCATTGGGTAAGATTACAACGAATTGAGTTGAAGATCATTAAAGAATTTAAATTCAGCACTAAATGATTTTCCATTTATCACTATAGTAGTGATATCAACGTAAACTATATTTTATTATTTTAATCAACAACTTAAAATAAAACTAAACTCTGTATCGCACAGTCTATTTTTTGATTCCAGTTTTGGCTTTCACTAAATCTTTTAGCTGTTTGATTAATGGTTCAGCTATATAGGACGGGATGACGTACATCCAGCGGCTGTGATTTTTGTTGATGTCGGTTGCTTCTTGTTTGGCATCGGGGGTTTTATCTTTGTCTTTATTTTCGACATCTTTTTGTTTGAGGCTAACGGCTGCAAGTGGTTTTGTGTTTATAGCATCTATCCAGGCGTAATATTTATTTTCTGCGTGGACTATATTCATATTGATAGTGAGACCATTAAAAGTGACAAACTCAACTTTAATCGGATTTTTAAACTTGGCATCACCGGACTTAGTGCTGACCTCATCAAAATTCAAATTCGATAATGACGATGCAATGGTATTTAAAATTCCAGGGCTTGAAAGTTCTTTGTTTTTCTTTAATTGTTTTAAGACAAATTCTTTATCGGTTTTGCTTTTTTTACTAATAGTAATGGCCGGCGCTTTTGGATGCTTGATACTGACTTTTTGAATTCGGGCAACCGGAATTTTTGTGATCTCGGTGTTCATGTAGTTTTTTAATGGCGGTATTGTTAATTTACCGGCCGCTAACCATACTTGAGCGTCATCACTTAAACGAACATAGTTTAAATTTTTAATACCTCTGGCACGTGAAGTATGCCCGGATTTTTTGTTGCCGATAATAAGTGAGGCCAGTTTTTTGGCTCCCGCATTAATAGTGATGTAGGCAGTTTGGCCGGTTACCGGTTTACCCTCTACGTGTGATGACACGCCCAACTTTAAGTAATTTTTTTCTTTTTTGGTTTTGGCTTCAACTTTTTCAAGTTCGGCTAACTCGATGAGTGTTTTACGAATTTGTGTGACATTACCGAGATAATTACTGCTGGATGTTACTGTCCACGTGGATGTAACACCTTCGGCTTCATTTGATTTTGTAATAACAACTTTGCCACTGGTATTTGAGATTTCGATATTAGTAACATCATTCAATTGATTATAAAGACCTGGTAATAATTTTAGTCCGGCAGTTTGGTCTTCACTACGATTGGAATTCGAACTGACTAATACAGAAACAACAACTAAAACCAGAATGACAGCGATTAATATAAATACGGTATTTTTTTTCATAATCAATAATGCCTCTTACGATTTGGCCTGTGAGCCTGCAGGAGACTTTCTTGAACGTCTAACACCCATGATAATTGCAAAGATGGCAATCAATAACGGTATTAAAGCGATGTTAATAAATTTTAATGTTGATCCAAGTTGCTCAATGCTTTTACCAAGCTCATGTTGCACAGCACGTAATTCTTTTCGTGTGCTAACTTGTTGCGTTCTGAAGTTTTCAATTTCCAGTCGTTGTTCGGGGCTTAAAATAGCAGCGTTTTGGCCTTGTTTTTGCTGTTGCAAGGCATTGAGTTTTTGTTCTGTTTGGTTCAGTTTTGCTTGCAGTGCTTTTTCTTTTGCTTGAAATTCCTGTTCGGCTTCACGTTTTAATTTATCAACTGTAGTAAATGGTCGGTTTGAACGACCACGAGTTCGCAAGCTGATTAAGTCATTACTGCCGCTAAGATTGTCGATGGCATTAATCAAGAATGCATCATTGTTCGCACGTGGCATCGCAATTTTTTGCCCCAGAAAGTTCTGAATGTTTACCCAGAATTTATCTTCCAGCATATCACTGTCTGCGACTACAATAACATTAATAGGCTCTTTCGATTCTTTAAGAATGTCTTTTTGATTTTCCATTCCCGCTGGTGCCCCCTCGGGAAAAGCCGTTTTTGCGATACCATTAATACGCAGTGCCAGATTCAATTTTTTATTGCCGGAAACAAAATTTTGTAATAATGAAATTGGGTTAATACCAAAGCGGAATCGCATTTGATCCAGCTCCATGGATTTTTTGCTTGTTTGCATCAATGGTGTAATGGTTTTTTTGTATTTTGGATCCTGGTCTTTTTTGGCTTCCAGAATTTTAAAATGTCCGGCAGTCGCCATAGCGACGGCTTTTAAACTGTTAGTAACAAAATCGTCTTTGTTAAAATTGTCCGTTTGCAGAGATAACCAGGCTATGTAATCAACCGGTTGAACACCCTGCCCGGTATTCACACTAACACGGGTGGCGGCATTGCGATCACCTGCAATCTTGCCCTTGCTTAATTCGATGCCCCAGTTTTTAAATAAGGTATCCAGGTTCGAATTACGCACTGCATTCATTGCTAGTTGAGGATTTTGCTGACCACCTTGTGCTGGAGCATCGGCTTCTGAAAAAGGATCAACAAATATTAGTGCTCGACCACCGCGTAATACAAACTGATCGATAGCAAATTGGGTTTTGCCTGACAGTGATTTTGCATGCGCCATTAATAACACATCAATATCATCCGGAATTTTTTCAACCGATGGTTCGACTGTTTTAATATCAAAAAACTGTTTTAACTGTGTCAGTATATACCATTCGCTATCAGCCGCTTGAGGCATCATCATGGGGCTGCCTGCTGGCGCACCAGCCAATGGTAGTGAAGTCATTAAACCGACGATTTTCTTTTTGTTATCGCTTAACTGATTAATCAGTTTCGTAATATCGTATTCCAGTGAGTCCTCTTTTTCTGATTGGAAAAAGGGAATAACGTCTTCTTTATCCGTAGCATTAGAACCGAGTAAACCAAAATAAGCTTTTGTTCTACCATCGTTTAGCGGCAGTGCCTGAACACCGTATTGTACGGCCTGGTCTTCCTGTTCAGAGAAAGGTTCAGGATCGACTATGATTAACTTTAGATTACCATCAGCATAATTTTCATATTCCATTAATAGCTCTTTAACACGTTTACCATAGTTACTGATGGATGGAATATCGGCTAATAATTTTTTTGAGAAGTAATAACGTAAGGTAATCGGTTCTTCTATTTTATTTAATATACTTTTTGTGCCATCGGATAATGAATAGATATTACCATCGGTTAAATCCAGTCGGGCTGAACTGAATATTAAATTTGAAAATAAATTAATCACCACAATTAACACTGCAGCAATAATTAAGCCTGATACAGAATACAGGTTTTTTCCTAAAAACATTTTATTTGTATTTTCCATAATGTTCAATCTGCTTTTTTCATTTCAACTAAAATTACATTGGCAAATAACCAACACACGATAAATGAAACAAAAAAGATAATGTCGCGTAAATCAATAACACCACGTTCAATATCATTAAAGTGTGTCAAAAAACTCAATGAACTAATGGTGTCAATAATAATTTGCGGCATCCAGCCCTGGATAAAATCCAGCACTAATGGAAAA
>CAYOHQ010000008.1:0-25923 GCA_964403805.1 uncultured Thioalkalispiraceae bacterium
ATGTCATAATGCAATTAAAAATAATAATATTAAAAAAAGTTTATTAATCGCTGGTGTAAGAGTGTTACCAGAAGATGGAAATGTAACCATCATTAATCTTCAAAAAGAAGGCTACGTTTACATTAAAATTTAATTAATTTTATCCTCGTTTTTAATTCCATTCATCAACTCAAGATGTTATTAGTAAAAGATCATCTAAAGAGAAACATTAGAAGCAGTAATAGCAGCCAGAAATTCCGCAGCAGATGGACTCGCGGCTGCAGCAGCAAACCCGGGTATCGTGGAATCTCGAGTATTCTGGATTGTCCTATGCCTCCATTAAATAATTATTAATCTACTTGTGTTTGTTATTTGCGACAACAACTTTTTTAGATTGTTTTTTCTGAGTTAATTTTTTTTGAATAAAGCTGGATATAACGATATTATCGGTCATCGGCATGCTATCAAATTCAAGCCCGATATGAAATTCATTACAACTAAAATGCACATGACATACAGTAACATCTGCTCTTATTGGAATGACATCGTTGTCTGTTGGAATTGAAAATAATATTTTCAATTTGGTTCCCATCTCGGTTGAAATTGGATAGGTTATGCCAACGCCACCTTTTGAGATGTTAACCATTTTTGCAGGAACTTTTTCACCATCAGACAATATAATAAATAGCTTTCGCTCAAGATTGACACGGATGTGTCGTCGATTCTCAACTGTCGATTCATTTGAAATAGTATTATTAACCTAATTTTTTCATCATTTCAGATATGCGTTGACTCAATTCAGTTAATTTCTGAATATCCTCAGCAGGATCACTGTCACCTAAATTCAAACGTTTAAAGGCTGGTAATGTCGTCAGTGACGGTCCAGGAATTTTTTCACCACCCACCATATTTGAATGTAATAAAGCGACTTGTACTAAATCACAATAATCCGGTGATTCAGTTGATTCACGATCCCATTGATAGGCTTGTTCTGAGGTGAGTGCGTATGAGACATGAAATTGCCACTGTCTCAATAAAATACTACCTACCGATCCTTTTAGATCACTTAAAACTTCATCGAGCTTTCCAGCTCGGTGTGATAGTTCATCATGTTTGTCAGCAATCACGAGTAGCGGGATCACACCGATGTCGTGTAATAAGCCAGCTAAAAAAGCATGATCAGGGTCAAAACCATCGCATCGTTTTGCTAACACATAACAAATAACACCAATACGAATGCTGTGTTCGTAATAGCGTTTCATGGTTTTTTTTATCAGGTTTGTTTCTGGGTGAAACATATCCCGTAAAACAACACTGATTACAATTGAACGAACTGCTTCTAAACCGATTCGGGTAATTGCAGATTGTAAACTTTCGATGGCCTGCCCGGTACGAAATAATGCACTATTTGAAACTTGAATAATTCGTGCTGTAATCGCAGGATCGGATTGTAATGTACTTGAAATAGTATTCATGTTAATGGATTCGTCTTCAAGTGCTTTATTAACGTGAAGTGCCATTTCAGGTAGACTTGGTAAATTAAATTCTTTGCTGTCAAAACGTTGCGTTATTTCGTCAATAATGTCGTTACCCGATTCTTTTAAGGTATCGATTTTAACTGTGTCGACATACATACCGGCTGATTTTTTATCTGCATTATCAACATATTTATTAACTGTTTTTGAATCAATGCATAATAAAGTTGAGTCACTCATGCACTTGGCATTTAAGCCGGCTGAATGGAAACGAAATACCGGTTTTTGGGCTCGTTCGGTATTTTGTAAAATAGATTTATCGCTGAGTTCGATGCCATGCAATTCAATTTTACCATCGAGTAAAAATAATTTTTTATGGCTGGTGTCTTTAGCGTTGAGCGCCTTGCCTTTTTTAACCAGTAAAATCTCGGCATGAGACGCAATGTCAATTAATGCCACATCACTAAGCGCTCTGAAGTCCTTTATGTCTAAAAGTGTTTTAACGTCGATCATGTATTGTCACAATTATAATGTGTCGTTATTTTAGAATTTATAGAGTGTTAATTTTATCGGCAAGATTATAAAAACTTTGACTATTTACATAAAATTGTCATTTTACTGCTTAGTTTATACACAAGGACATGAGTTTCGTGATGCGACAGGATATAATAGTGCATAAGTAACAGAGTTGGTTTGAAAAATGAAATTCCCACAAAATTTTGATGTGATTATAGTTGGTGGTGGCCATGCAGGTACTGAAGCCGCCTTAGCTTCAGCGCGTACGGGTGCATCGACATTATTGCTCACGCACAATATTGAAACGCTTGGTCAAATGAGTTGTAACCCAGCGATTGGCGGAATTGGTAAGGGCCACCTGGTAAAAGAAATTGATGCCCTTGGTGGCTTAATGGCACGAGCGGCCGATTTAGCCGGTATTCAATTTCGAATTTTAAATTCACGTAAAGGACCAGCAGTTCGCGCAACACGCGCGCAGGCGGATCGAATTTTATATAAAAATGCGGTTCGCACTGTTTTGGAAAACACAGAAAATTTAACCTTGTTTCAACAATCGGTTGATGACTTAATTGTCGAGAACGATACGGTGACCGGTGTTGTTACTCAAATGGGTTTGCAATTTTCAGCCTCAGCAGTGGTATTAACGGTGGGTACTTTTTTAGGTGGTTTAATTCACATTGGCCTGAAAAATTTTGAAGGTGGCCGGGCTGGTGATCCACCATCGAATGCCTTATCCAAACGCTTACGCGAATTACCGTTTACGGTTGATCGTTTAAAGACAGGAACACCACCAAGAATTGACAGTAAAACCATCAATTATAGTGGTTTAGTGGCACAACCCGGTGATGATCCAACGCCGGTATTTTCGTTTCTTGGTACTGTAAATGATCATCCACAACAAATGCCCTGTTACATTACTCATACCAATGAAAAAACCCATGATATTATTCGGGCAGGAATGGATCGCTCACCGATGTATACTGGCGTTATTGATGGTGTTGGGCCACGTTACTGTCCCTCTATTGAAGATAAGGTAACACGCTTTGCAGATAAAGATTCGCACCAGATTTTTATCGAGCCGGAAGGCTTAACAAGCAATGAAGTTTACCCCAATGGCATTTCAACCAGTCTGCCTTTTGATGTGCAGTTAGAACTGGTGCGCAGCATGAAGGGTTTTGAAAATGCCCATATCACCCGACCAGGCTATGCTATTGAATACGATTATTTTGATCCACGTGATTTAAAACCATCTCTCGAAACCAAACATTTAAACGGTTTGTATTTTGCCGGACAAATTAACGGCACCACCGGTTATGAAGAAGCAGCAGCTCAAGGCTTATTGGCTGGTTTAAATGCTGCTCGTCAGGTACAGCAACGTGAGCCCTGGAGTCCTCGCCGCGATCAAGCCTATCTTGGGGTGCTAGTGGATGACTTGATTACACGCGGGACATTAGAACCCTACCGCATGTTTACCAGTCGGGCAGAGTATCGCTTATCGCTTCGGGAAGATAATGCCGACCTACGATTAACTGAATTAGGGCGAGAAATGGGACTCGTTGATGATACACGTTGGGAGAGGTTCGATACAAAACGCAGCAAAGTAGCAGCAGAAACTGAGCATTTAAGATCAATTTGGGTTCGGCCTGAAGATTTAAAAGCGGGTGAAGCTGATATCGCTATTGGAAAAGAATTGCAACGTGAAAGCAACTTACTGGATTTATTACGTCGACCCGAGGTGAGTTACCATCAACTAGTGCAATTCACTAATTATATTAAAACCGGCGATCCGGTTACCGATGCTGATGTAATCGCGCAAATTGAGATACAGGTAAAGTACTCCGGTTATATTGAACGACAACAAAAAGAAATTGAAAAGCTGCGTCGCAATGAAGCAACCGCATTGCCCGATAAAATGGATTATGCCGATGTTAATGGTTTATCGTCAGAAATTCGTGAAAAATTAAATCGAGTGCAACCAGCTTCAATCGGTCAAGCGTCACGAATTGCGGGCATGACACCAGCAGCAATCTCAATATTACTGGTGCACTTAAAAAAATCATCTAAAAATAAGGAACGAAAACGCGCATAAATACTCTACTAATAGACGAAACAAAGCCACAGTATGTGTAAAATAGCTTTTCGGAATATTAATTAATTATAATATCTATAAGAAATGGAGATTTAAATGAAACGAATGTTAATGTTAATAATGGCGCTTAGTGCTTTTGCGATTAGTCCATCACTATATGCTCATGGTCATTCAGAGAGTGCAGCACCGACAGTACAAGGCATGATTACCATTAAGAGTGCCAATAGTGTTAAGGTAACATTGGATAAATTAGAAACTGTATTAAAAAAGAAAGGCATCACGATTTTGACACGCTGGAGCCACGATGCTGGCGCTAAAAAAGTAGGCATTAAACTTCGTCCTACCGAGTTACTTATTTTCGGTAATCCTAAGTTAGGCTCTCATTTTTTCACCAGCAAACAAACTGCCGGTATTGATTTGCCATTAAAAGCGCTAGCCTGGCAGGATAGCAATGGTCAGGTATGGTTGTCATACAATGATCCAGCCTACATTGCAGCCCGTCATAATATTACCGACCGTGCTGAGATTGTTGCCAAAATGACAGGTGCACTTAAAAAATTGACGGCTGTTGCTGTAAGTAAGTAATTATTCACTTCCAGTTTATGTGTTCTGTCCACCCACATTTATCAAGGGTGGACATAATATATTATTATCGAATCTCTTTTTCATTCTTGAAGAACTTTTAAAAATATTCTAGTAAATTCACACGACGGTTTTAATTAATGCCACTAATTCCGTAATTGTAAAAGGTTTTTCAATAACTGCATCACTTCCCATTGCAATGGAATTATCCAGATACAATTTGTTATTTGCTATACCACCACCGGACATCATAATAATTTTAGCTTGAACATTCGTTTTTTTTGTTTCGATCAAAAATTCCAGGCCGTCCATTTCGGGCATAAGTACATCACAAATAACAAGATCAAATGCATTCGGAGTTAATAATGCCAAACCCTGTTTCGCTCGAGAGGCCACTTGAACCAGGTAACCAGCATTGGTAAGACCGATTTCAAGTAATTCTCTATAATCATCATCATCTTCAATAATCAATATTGAAATCATTTTTGTGAACCTTAATTTTATGTATTTTTAGTTATTACAGGAATTCACGTGTCAGCGAAAATATACTTGAATACACCATATTATAAATAGCACACGTACATAATATTGAAATTTAATTATGATCATTTTCCTAAAGATATAACGCTTGTGTTCGATAAATATAATATCCTTTAATACATAGAATTATAGGGTTATTTATGAGTTCGACTGAATTTGAAGAATTAGACATAATATTGGATTGCCGGAATAGAATACGAAAGTATTACTGGCTTGCAGCCGTGTTATTTTGGATTGGAGCATTTTTAACAATACAATATTATATTGTACCTACAGGAACAGAACCATCCTTGATCCCAGGAATTTTAATGCTGATTGGTGCGAGTTTATATTTTGTAGTACGTTTTTTTAATGATTACTGAAAAATATAATTTAATCACAAAAGGAGAATTGCTGGCTGGATATAGCAAAGAAGTAGTATGTCCCCGACTTGCATTATTGTTCAAAGTCGATGAACAATCAATCTCTCGTATTTTTGTTAATAAAAAAATTATATTAAAAAAAAACGTAACCTGGGAGAGAGCCCTTCAATATCGGGAGAAACTTAAAAATATTGGTCTGTTAATTTATATTGATGTTATTTTAAAAGCAAATAATTTTAGAGAAAGTTTAGTCTCTGTAGAAAATAAAAGTGATGTTGATGAAAATATAGCTGTATCAAGTAAATTTTTATATTTCGATAATAAAAAAATAAATCCAGTAATTGCTTATCTTCCCCATACTGAGACGATCTATGATAAAAAAGAAATACCACAATTTAATTTACAATCATTTAATCATAAAATTAACTTTAAGTTTATAATAATCGTATCTCTAGTAACCAGTTTATTAATCCAGAAATACATTGCCATGATTTTGGTATCGCTATTCTCAGGAACGGTTGTCACCGTAATGTCTGTTATAATATTTATTCTAATAGTTTTATTTTTACCAAAAATAATGATGCCCAATCGAATATTTACGTTACGGGAGTCAAAAAAAGATATACCGTATTTATTATGTATCCAAAATTCAAGTTACAATATTTTTATTGACAGTTATTTAATTTATTCACCAAGCGGAGATTATTTAACTACAATTACAAATAATAAACTAAAATCTTTTTATCAATGTTTTGATGAACACGATAATATTGTATTTACTTCATCAGAAGAACATGACATCGATGATTTTACAAAAGGTGTAACAAAAGATCTACGTGACGAGATATTTGATTTTAGTGTCTTAACGTATTTAAATTCTCTTTCGAAACAATATAAAAAATTTCAGTCTTGGCTAAAAAAACAACCTCAAACCTATCTTCGTGAAGATGCCTATATTATTCGAGATAATAAACATAAAAAGATAGCCTATTATTATCGAGATAAAAACAGTGCCATTGAATTACCTGACGGTAATTTTGAGAACAAAGAGCACAAAATCTTGATGGCATTTTTATTAATCTGTGTTGGAGTTGATTAATTGTCACAAAATAATAATATCAAATACACAATTACTTTTAGCGGTGATGTTATAGAAAATTACTCTACTGAAACGGTTATTAATAACATAGCGTCGTTATTTGGTATTCAAGCCACAGAAGTAGCACCGATTTTTACTGGGACAAAACGATTTCAACGTGCGGGATTAAATGAATTTACAGCAAAATCATATGTTAGAAAATTCAAAAAAATAGGTGCAATTTGTTATCTACAGCCTGATAACAGTCTAATAACGGCTAGCACTCAAAATGACACGATAGCAGAGTCAAAACCAAATAAAGCCGTGCTCAATAAAACTATTTGTCCTAAATGCCATTCGGAAAATATAGATTCAGAAAAATGTCTTGATTGTGGAATATACATTGGAAAATACAACAGTATGAACTCACAAAGTATCGACTACAATGATGCAGACGACAGTGATGATTACGAGAAAATCGAAAACAAGAATAAGGCGACAAGAATCATTAAATATGCTGTTTTTTACTTAATAGCGGTGTTCACACTGGATAACTATACTAACAATAATTGGGAATCACTTCGATATGTATTGGGCTCGGATTTTACGGTTGGGTTCATTCCATATCTAGTGGGCAATATTGCCCTGGCTTTTGGTTGTTATTATTTAGCATTAGCAAAAAGCCGGGTCGGTTATTGGGGTTTACTGGGTTTAGTTAGTGTACCTGGTTTGTGTTTATTACTTCTACTTTCTGACAAACAGAAAATTTCATCCAAAGTAGATTATAAGACACAATTATTTTCTTATGTGATAATTATAATATCGATTATCTGGGCAGCAAATATGCTGTTTTTAAATGGCGGTGAGTTGGTTTATATAACGAAGGGTGCAGCACTACGAGAACAGCGGCATGAATATCCGTTAACTGAATATGATTCTGATTCTAAATTATATTATTCTGAAATCAAAGAACTGAATAATTATTTGGATGAAGGGTTTACTCTATTATCAGAGAATGAGTTTAATCATGCCGAAGTTATCAAAATCGGTGATACCATGTTTTCAGAAACAGTGCGACTGTTTATCTGGATTAATTATCAACGTTATATGCAACTTAGAAATGGTGGCAGTGGCGCAGATTTTCTTGAAAGCAAAAATGTTGAACGTCAACAAGTTAAAATGTTTAAAAAAATACAAGCTGGTGTTCTTAATGTTTCTAAAATCGGTTTAAATAAATCCTTTGGTAAATGGTTTACAGGTGATCTGGATGAAGGTTATAAGGAGATGATGACTTTTACTGATTTTTTTAGTGATGTATTTAAACTTAGACGGTATCTACAAGGTCATACCCGGATGAAGTCATTACCCTTTGAACCACCCAATTTTATTTTTGATGAGATTAAATTGCCAAAATTTAAAACGATATTAGTAGATAAAATGATTGTTGAAGATGACAAATTAGTCTTTACTTTTTCAAATAAGGCTCAACGATTCGCCGGTAAAACATATGCCTTAGGTTATTTTTACGAAGTTGAGCAACGTCTTGATAGGAAATCAGGTAACATGATTAATCAATATTCACTGAAAGTTGTGCAATTATCAGCTGATTTTCCAATTTATATTGTGTTTGGTGACACTGGAGTTTTCAATTACGAAGTTATAGGCCCGTTAACTGATGATTCACTGAAATAAATATAATTACGCGTCATTACTGTTTTAGGGTATAGACATAAACACAGTAATGTTCATAATGTACTAATTCTTAGTTCATCAGCCACTTATTAGATTACAAGCTAAATGTCTCAACAATTACCCAAAATTCTTAAACTTGGTATCGACAAACTGAATTTGTCTGTAACCGATGATATTCAGCAACAACTTTTACAGTACATCGAGCTACTTCATAAGTGGAATAAGGTGTACAACCTCACCTCGGTCAGAGATAAATCATTAATGGTAAGTGTTCACTTACTCGATAGTCTTGCAATAGTGCCCTTCATAACTGGTCATAAAGTAATCGATGTTGGCACGGGTGCTGGTCTACCGGGCGTGGTGTTGGCCATGTGTTTACCAAGCACTCATTTTGTGTTGATCGACAGTAATAGTAAAAAAACACGTTTTATAAATCAAGTAGTTACAGAGATTGGGATTAAAAACGTGCTAGTAGAACATTGCCGGGTTGAGTCATTTGAGTGTGAAACAAGTTTTGATCAAATAGTGAGTAGAGCCTATACTAGCTTACAAGCATTTATAGAAAGTACTTGTCAATTAGCAGGTAAAAATACTGAGTATCTGGCAATGAAAGGTCAGCTCCCCGACACAGAAATCGAGGAGATTGCAGCGTCACACACGGTTAAACCCGTTACGCTCGCGGTACCCAATATCGAAGGTCAGCGACATCTTATTATAGTGACCTCGAAGTAAAACTTTAAAAAAAATTTTATTTATTGATAGTAGCTCGGGGGAGCATATGGGCAGGATCATAGCGATAACAAACCAAAAGGGTGGTGTTGGTAAAACTACAACCTGCATTAATTTGGCTGCATCATTATCAGCAACAAAACGAAAAGTATTGTTGATTGATATGGATCCTCAAGGTAACGCGACCATGGGTAGTGGCGTTAATAAAAATGATATTGAATACACAACCGGCGATGTTTTGCTTGGGACCGTTCAAGCATTTGAGCTTATTCAACAACTCGATGAAGTAGGTTATGACTTATTACCAGCAAATGGCGATTTAATCGCAGCAGAAGTAGAGCTAAAAGCCGGTGATAACAATGAACAAGCACTACGCAATGCATTAGCTGAAGTTAAACATGCGTATGACTATGTATTAATAGACTGCCCACCGGCATTAAACATGCTGACACTAAATGCATTAGTTGCTGCAGAGTCCGTGATGATTCCAATGCAATGCGAATATTATGCATTAGAAGGTTTGTCTGCATTACTCGATACTATTGATGGTATTCGTAAAACAGTAAACCCAAGACTTAAAGTTGAAGGCATGTTACGCACCATGTTTGATCCACGTAACAATTTAGCCAATGATGTCTCCGGGCAACTATTAGTCCATTTTCCTGATCAAGTATACCGAACTATTATTCCCCGCAATGTCCGCCTTGCCGAAGCACCTAGTCATGGTTTACCCATCATGCATTACGATAAAACCTCTCGTGGTTCATTAGCCTATTTGGCTTTAGCCGGTGAGATTTTACGTAAAGATGAAAATTTAGCTGCAACTGCTTAAGCCGCTTTAATTTGATCCAGATGGTACCGATTTAAAGCCGATACTATCGCTTTCATCGAAGCACTAATTGTATCAATATCCTGAGCAACACCGGACATTCGTTGACCATTAATATTCATTGAAATAAACGAGATGGCCTGAACATCAGTACCTTCACCAATTGCATGTTCACTGTAATCCGTAACACTTATTTGCAGGCCAAAATAGCTTTTACAGGCATTAATCACGGCCGAAATTGCACCTTCTCCTGAACCTTCAATGGTTACTCGTGTATTATTTTCAGATAAGACAAATTCAATTTCATCCTGATTATTGATTCTTTTGATTTGATAAGATTGCAAACAATAGGGATTAGTATCAACAATAAAGTTATTGCTAAAAATACTGTAAATCGTTTTACTATTTATTTCACCTGAGTGATGTTCGCTTTCAAGTTGCACTAATTGCGCCAATTCAACCTGTATCCAGCGTGGTAGCACGATGCCATAATCACGTTCCATAACAAATGCAACACCGCCTTTTCCTGATTGGCTATTAACTCGAATCACAGCTTGATAGTCGCGGCCGAGATCCTCCGGGTTTATCGGCAGGTAGGCAACTTGCCAATGTTCATCGTTGGATTGAGACTGCAAGCATTTACGAATAGCATCCTGATGACTGCCGGAAAACGCCGTGTAAACCATCTCGCCTACCCAGGGGTGTCGTGGATGAACCGGAATTTTTGTGCATTCAGTAACAACTGAAATAATTTCATCCGGATTCGAAATATCCAACTCAGGATCAATTCCCTGGCTGTAGAGATTCATGGCCATGGTGATAATATCAAGGTTACCGGTTCGTTCACCATTACCCAGTAAACAACCTTCAACCCGATCAGCGCCTGCAAGTAGCGCCAGTTCACTTGCTGCAACTGCACAACCGCGATCATTATGGGTGTGAACGGATAAAATAATACTGTCACGCTTATTAATTGTATTGGAAAAATACTCCACCTGATCGGCAAAAATATTCGAAGAAGTGCTTTCTACAGTCGATGGTAAATTAATAATGCAGGGTTTATCGATGCTTGGTTGCCAAATATCAATCACCGCATTACAGACTTCAACGGCATAATCCATTTCAGTGCCAGTAAAACTTTCTGGTGAATATTCAAAGATCCAATCAGTTTCAGGATAGTGTTGTGCTTCACGTTTTAACAGTGATGCACCCGTGCAAGCAATATTTTTAATGCTGTCTTTGTCCATTCTAAATACACGTTCACGCTGCACTGTTGAAGTAGAATTGTAAACATGAACGATAGCTTGTTTTACGCCTTTTAATGCTTCAAACGTTTTAACTATTAATTCTTCACGTGCTTGCACCAACGCTTGCACGGTAACATCATCGGGAATTTTGTTTTCGTCAATTAACCAGCGAACAAAATCATAATCGGGTTTACTGGCCGATGGAAAACCAATTTCAATATTCTTAAAACCGAGTTTGAGTAGTAAGGCCCACAGTTTTTGTTTTTGATTGACATTCATTGGTTCGAGTAAAGCTTGATTGCCATCACGTAAATCAACACTGGCCCAGATCGGTGCTTTGTTAATCGAACGATTGGGCCATTGCCGATTCGGCATCGGGACCGAAGGAATAGCGTGATATTTTGTATGATCAAACGATGCCATTATTGTGTTGCTCCTTATTAAAACTAAATAGTGTTTGTCGTTGCTTGTTATTTTTTCTTCAGTCATCTGGGTAAAATGGCTGTGTTATCACCGCATCCGGGTTAGTTACGGTTCGTTTTTATCGCTTTTGACGATGGTGTAATAATAGATTAAGTCGGGAGAAATATTATTGCGAAGTTGCGTGATAATTGCTTTTATTATCTTAATAATTGCGCTATTGTCTAATTTATTGGAATAATATTGCTTATATAAGAATTTGGACACAATTTATGGAACTCGATCGTTATGACCGGCAAATACTGTACATCCTGCAAAAAGAAGGTCGGGTTAGTAATCAGGATTTATCGGAAAAGATAGGTTTATCGCAATCACCCTGTCTGCGCCGGGTGCGCACACTGGAAGAAAATGGCCTCATTTTAGGTTATCGAGCCATCGTAGACGCTAAAAAACTCGGTTTAAGTATGATGGCGTTAATCCATATCTCATTGGATAAACACACACCGGAACGATTTGATAATTTTGAGTCTGAAATTAGTGCGATACCACAAGTGTTGGAATGCTTGCTCATTACCGGTCAAGATGCAGATTATCAATTAAAGGTGATTGTAAAAGACATGGAAGCTTACCAACATTTATTGCTTGGAAAAATTACCCGCATCGAAGGGGTTACCGGAGTGCACTCCAGTTTTGTTATGCGTGAGGTTGTTTCAAGAACTATTTTGGAAATTTAATCGCAATTAATTTTAATGATGTTTATTAAATAATTGATTAACTTTATTCAATAATTCGTCTTTGGTATACGGTTTTTGAAAAACATCGAGTTTCGATATTTCAGCGTCACTAGCAACTGCAAAAGTATCATTATAACCGCTGACAAGCTGGATAATAATGTCAGGATAATATTTTTGAACTTCAGCTGTGAGTTTATAGCCATTAACATTAGCCATGATGACATCACTAAATAGCATGTCAATATGATTTGATTTTAATATCTCCAGTGCTTGATCGGCATTGTTTGCTAGCACTACTTTATAACCTTGAGATGATAAAATATTTTTCGCCATTTCACAGAGAGCGGGTTCATCATCCACCACCAGAATTGTTTTATCAACTTTGGATTGTAAATCCAGTTTTGGTTTTATTTGTGCTTCAGGCTTTTCGGGTGTCGCGTAATGTCGTGGAAAATAAAGCAAGAATTCAGTTCCATGATTTATTTCGGAAATAATATTGATGCTACCACTACAACGTTTAACAAAACCATAAACCTGGCTTAGGCCTAAGCCTGTACCCTCAGTACCTTTTGTTGAAAAAAATGGATCAAATATTTTAGACTGCGTTTGAATATCCATTCCTGAACCAGTATCAGTGATACTCAGCAATACATAATCACCAACAATTAATCCCAATTTTTTTGAAGCACTTGAGCCAAGCTGAGCATTAAAAGTCTTAATAGTGAGTTTGCCATCCGATTTTATTGCATGAGAAGCATTAATTGCCATGTTTACAATAGAATCATTTAAATCATCCAGGTCAACTTCAATTGGCCAAACATTATCAGTCAGATTAATAATTAATTCTACTCTTGCAGTTAAGGTTTTTTCCAGCATAGTGTGCTGTTTTAATATTTCATCATTTAGATTAATAATGCTTTTAATCGATTTTTTATAGCGAGAAAAAGTCATTAATTTTTTCGTCAGGTTACGTCCACGTTTACTTGCATCTGTTATTTGTGAGACATATTTTGCAAGATCAGGATTATCTTTTACCTGTTCTAGCAACAGATCAGAATAGCCTAAAATTATGCCGAGTATATTATTATAATCATGTGCTATCCCGCCGGTGAGCTTTCCGAGAGCATCCATTTTTTGACTGCGCTTCAGTTGTTCTTCTTTAGAACGAATTTCGGTGACATCCTGAATGGTGCCAGTTGATCGTAATGGTTCGCCATTTTCATCATAAAATGTTTTGCCGTGTTCTCTAACGAGTTTAATTTTTCCTTCTTTTAATTTTATACGATGCTCGACATCGTAGGTGGTTTTGTTAGCGATAGAGTCTTTATATGTATGATTTACTAGCTCGATGTCATCCGGATGAACGATGCTTAAGAATAAATCATAACTTGGATTTGCCCTGTCTGGGTTAAGTTCGAATATTCTAAATACTTCATCAGACCAAAATAGTTTGCCACTTCTTATATTGTGTTTCCAGCTTCCAAAGTGCGTTATTTTCTGTGCTTCTTTTAAATTTGCTTCACTTGAGCGTAATAAATCTTCAGTTTTAACACGTTCATCTTCAATTTCGATTTGTTTCTCCAGCATTCGATTTGCCGTTGTTGCCAATTCCTTTAGCTCGAAATAATATAATGAGTCAACATTGATCTTATCGGACTCGTGTGACAGGTTTTTGAAAAAATTTAAAAACATACCAAGTTCACGGATAAATCGTTTGTTAACAATACTAATTATATAAACAATAATAATGCTAACAAATAAACTAATAATAAATATAATTAGTATTTGTTTAATAATTTCGTCTTGTAATTTTAATTTTTTATTACTAATAACCGTTTGAATATCATCAACGTATAAACCTGCACCGATCATCCACTGCCAATCTTTGATACCTTTCATGTATGAAATCTTTGGTGACAAAGCGGATGTTGATGGTTTTTCCCATAGATACTCAATAAATCCACCATCAGGATTTTCAACTCTTTTGCGGCCTTGTTGAATAAATTTAATGCCATTAGAATCTTCAATATTCCAGACGTTTTTTCCGATCATAAATTTTTGAGCGGGGTTCATAATGACAGTGCCATCATAGCTAACAACAAATACATAGCCATTTTCACCAAATCGTACTTGTTCAATATAATCAATGATCAATTGTTGTGTATCATTTTTAACATTATCAGAATAATCACTAGTGCCGATAAACCAGTTAAAAGGATTAAAGCGTTTTACATACGTTATTTTTGACTGCTCTTTTTTTTGTTTATTAAATGATTGGTAGTTATAGGAGTGAAAACCTTCTTTTGATTTTAATACCAAGTCGCGTAAATCTTTAACAAAGTAATGACCATCATTATTCATTACTCCAAGAACATTCTTTCCTTCATACTCAGGATGTAAAGCATGTAATTTGTTAATACCGTCTAATGTTGATATAAAATAATACCCATCACCATTAAAAAAACGAAGTGGTCGTAATGCTTCGATAATTAATTTTTTAATCCTGTTATTTGGAAGAACGCCATTAAATTTGGTATAAATGTTTGATGCAATTGCATGTGCTTCATAAACACGAGATTTTATTCGGTCTTTGGTTTGTTGTTCTATGCTTGAGCGTTTAAATGCAATGTAGTTAGTTACTTTATTAACTTCACGCTTCAATATTTTTTTTTGAGATTCGGTATATTCTATTTCTATTTTATCGACAGTATTGGAGAAGTCGACATATTTTAAATAACTAACAGATATCGTGATAATACTGGTAGTAATTATAATAGCAAATAAAGAGACACTCGTAAAAATGTCGGTTATTTTAACAGGACTTTTTGCTTTACTTTGCGTCATATAACCGGAATTAATCAGGCAGTCAGTCAAATTGTCGGATCATAAATTGGCTGTTTAAAACAGCTTATAGTAGTATAGTTTATCTTTTTAACTGTGTGGTTGAATTTTGTATTAAATCTCTCGGAAGGTTAATCCAAAAATCACTGCCTTTTCCAGTGATACTGTCAATCCCGATTGTACCATGCATGATTTCGATCAGATTCTTGGTAATTGTTAAACCAATACCAGTGCCTTCAATGTGATTTCCTGCACTTAAGCGGTTGAACGGGTCAAATATTTCACTTATTTGAGTTGTGGATAAGCCCGGGCCGGTATCAATAACGTGAATTTTAATAGAATCGTGTAATGTTTCAATTTTTAATTGCACCTCACCATTTTCAGAATTGTATTTCACTGCATTTGACAACAGGTTTAACATGATTTCTTTAAGACGGATTTCATCGGTTTGTATCTCGATATAATCAATGGTATCAAGGTTTTCAATTATTTTAATACAGCGTTTTTCGGCCATTGGATAAATGAGTGATAATGACTCTTTCAACAATGCAATTAAATCGGTGCTTCCCAGATTTATTTCAATATGACCGGATTCGATGCGAGCCAGATCGAGTATCTCATTAATGAGTGTTAATAAATGCCAGCCCGCACTATTGATTTTAGTGCAATCGGATACCAAATCCTCAGGGCTGTATTGCGCGGATTCTTCCATCAGTAATTCACTATAGCCAATAATGGCGTTTAGTGGGGTACGGAGTTCGTGGCTCATATTCGAAAGGAATTCTGACTTGGCATGACTTGCTTCTTGAGCAGCATCTTTGGCATTTATCAATTGTTTTTCGATGAGACGGCGATCTGAAATTTCCTGATTCAGCTCTTTATTGCTTTGAGCCAGTTCTTTTGTGCGTTGATTGACGCGATCTTCGAGTTTGTCACGTGCCTGATTTAATTGATTCTGACGTTCTTCAATAACCGCGATCATAGTATTAAATGCGGTTGCCATTTCAATAATTTCTTCTGTGCCGGATAAATCAGCACGTAAACGGGTTTCTCCTTTTTCAGCTCGATGCATAATACTGGATAAACGATTTAAAGGTTTTGTTATCCGTGTGGTTAATAAACTTAAAATAAAAACCAGAATAACGGCTAATATCGCCGAGACTGACAGGTTAGTAATATAAATATTTTTTGATAATTGGTTCAGTGTGCGTTTACCAATTGCTATGTGGACATAACCTAAAATTTTGGGGTTGGTAGGCTCTGACTCGAATGGTGAATCAGACTCTTTTGGGTTTAATTTATTAGCATGAACAGGGCCGGCAAAGTGCCAGGCATTGTCGGTTTCAGAAATAATTTTGGCTCTGTTGGTGTTAACATCATAGAGTCGACTAATATCACTTTTGTCACCTAGCATGAGCAAGGGTTGTTTGTTAATAGTGAATATCCCGATACCGATGACATCGGGATATGCCAATATTGCTTCAGCAATGTTTTGCACATTATCAGCACTTTGATACAGAAGTGCCAGAGTACTTTGGGCTGCCAGCATTTCAGTATTTTGATAACCTTCATCCATTAAGCGTTTACGCAGTTCGTGGGTCGAGAGTTTTGATAATGCCAGTGAAGTTAATATAGCCATTATGATAATACCGATACTAAAAGTGAGTATCAGTTGTTGTCGAAACCCCGGGTTAAGTAGTTTCGCTTTTTTTAGATTCATCAGTTTCATAATTTCATGATCTACTGTACCGGAAACACGAGATTAAATTTGTTACGTTGTTGTCGGGTAACATTAAGTCGTAAATGTTCAGCTGTGCGCATGTTAAAAGCAATTAGTAAATCACTAAGAGCATGCATAGTGTTATTTTTTATCGATTTAGAATTATTTTCATGAACCAGTTTAAAAAGACTTTTTCCCATCTGAACATTGTTTGGGAACATGGCAAACAATACACCACGCTTAACGTGAGCTGGATTATTTGAAAATACCAGAAATTGTCGATTCCAGGCTTCTTGCAGAACTAATGGGAAAATAGCATTACGGTCAAAAACAGTATTATCATTGAGTAACCAAACTGCATTTTGTGTGCCGGATTGCAGTTTTAATACATCACGGTATTGCTGAGCTGACTGATGTAGATTAGACACTGCATAACTGTCTAATTGAATATTTAATTTATCTGCAACCTGTGTCGCTTGTTCAATCAACCAGGCATTTTTATCAGGATTGTAAATCACGCTAATGCGTTTTACATTGGGTGCCAGTTTTCGTAATTGTTTAAAAACCAGTTCAGGATTTGGGTTAAGCACAATGCCGGTATTATGTTTATTTAAATCCTTTGACATTAAAATAGCACCTGTTGTGACCGATATTTTTGGCATTAATGATATCGTTAGATTATGGCTACGACGACCTAATGCAATAACAGAATCTATTTTATTGTCGTTAATCCAGTTATCAAGAATTAGCTTGTCGGTGGATTTGTAGAGTGTCAATCGTTGCACCTCATTAGCATTACTTTCTTTGGCTTGTTGATTAATACCGGAGATAATAGATTCAAAAACACTACGATAAGGTTCACGTATTTCAGGGTAAACAACACCGAGGTGAACAGACTTTGCCAAAACAGTGAAAGAGCAACAATAAAAAACGAACAATGAGAATAGTAGTAAACGAAATTTTAAAGTTATTGTAGACAATGTCATTTCGGTTTACTTATCTCGTTACCAACTATAGCGCATCTCGGCAAAGGCACTTCGACCAGCGAGTGGTAAGTCGTTAGGAATTAATCCAGGTGAGGGTGACGGTTCAAATGCATCACTATCAAGTAGATTACGAACTGAAATTGCATATTCGATGCCTTTATTATTTGTTGATCGGCGTAAGGTAAGATCAATCGTAGTGTAATTATCGGTAGCTATTCGAGTGTCGCCGGCTTCTCTGGCTCGCTTGTGGATATGATTAGCTTGTGCATTCACAGACCACAGTGCATAGAAGCGCCAGTTACTTCGAATATAAAGTTGTTGCTCAGGCGCAATACCAATTTTGGCATTGGTAGTTCTGTCTTCTGATTCCTGAAAAGAATAATTCGCTAACAGGTCGATATCGCGCGATAGTGTCCACTTCATTTCCCATTCAAGTCCAAAGCCATTTTGGCCACTGGTATTTTGTGCCATTTTTGATGTTTTAGGCGCAGGGTCGGCAACAAATCGAATAATATCTTTTAGTGTGTAGTGAAATAATGTTAAGTCTGTTGTAAGTTTTTGAGTTGCACGGTAATTAAAAGCCAACTCGATAGTATCAATGGTTTCAGGTTCCAAATTTGCGTTGCCAACAGCAACAGGATTATTAACGTTAAACTGTTCGGCAAATGAAGGTGGTCTAAAAGCACGGTTATACAATAATTTGGACGTTAAGTTATAGGTGCTTTGCCATACTAGAGCCAAACGTGGATTGACTGTCTCACCAAAATCAGAGTAATTATCGTATCGTAATCCAGTGGTTAGCGCCCAGTCTGGTGCAAATTTCCATTCGTCTTGCACATAGGTGAAATAGACCGTGCGAGTTGATTCTGCAACAAATGCCGCGCTATCTGAAACATCAGTTAATCCGCCAGGAATTGGAATGGGAATTCCAGCAGGGCTTAATGTGTAATTGCGCGATTCAGTAACTTCATACATATCGCCATTGTGGTATCCAATGCCGAGCCGAATCGCATGTTTATCGAAACCCGTAAATAAACCGGAAGATTCAAAACGCCAATGTTGTTCTTTAACCCCGGGAATACCGCGAACACCATTAGGAAAAGGACCGCCACCGCCTAAGTTAGTGTAGTCTGCATCAGCCGGGAATAGAACGAGGGATGATGTGTTACTGGCATTAAAATAATTGAGGCTTGCATCCAGATCCCAATCCGGGTGAAAATCAGTATTGTTATAATTAATGTCTAATAGGTAACGCGTATCGTCTGCTTCGCCTGTAGGATCGAGTGCTTGGGCCAGACCGGCACCAATCCCGACATTTTTGCGAGCTTGGTAATTCAAACGTCCGCGCCAGTTGCCTTTTGCGAGATCAATACTGGCATCAATTAAATCACGCTTAGTATTAATAGCACCAGGAGCGAGTGATGCCGAGGTATTGAGTATAGTATCAAAACTCGATTGTGCATCTGCTGTTACTATTTGTGATTGGCCGTCTGTGCTTTGAACTTGTAATGAAAATGCCGTTTTCCAACCACTATAATTTGCGCCATGTTGCACCCAAACCTGCTTATGATTAAACGAACCAATCTGGCCACCAAGGTTTGTGCCATTAATATCGTCAGCAGATTTAGTGATAATATTAACGACTCCGGCAACTGCATCGGCACCATAAATTGCAGAGCCCGGACTGCGCATGACTTCGATACGGGCAATATTTTCAACTAACATACCGCTCCATACCTGACCACGATTACCAAATAAAAAATTGGTAATTGGAACACCGTTCATCATAAATAAAACCTGAGGGTTGTATTCACTATAGATACCGCGCATAACAAAAATGGGGTTATAGGTGGTTGACATGGTGACGTGTAAGCCGGGAACGGTTTCAAGCACTTCATTTAGATCACGTGCTCCCATGGCTTTAATATCGTGAGCCGTAATCACTGTTGCTATTCCGGGTGCTTTAGTTATAGGTTGTTGATAACCGGCGGCGATACTGACTAACTCTTCAGAACCGTACGATCCCAACAGATCCAGTTCATCCTGACTGACCGCAAAAACAGGTTGAATAATTGCAGACAAAGTAGCAATACATAAAATTTTGTATGCAATTTTAAACATGCTTATCCAGTTATCCACGGTGGATCCGAAGTCGCTGCAGTCCAGATTGGAATACATATTTAAAAACGACAACAGTACGCGGATTAATATTATTTGTATAGAATATCGGCAATAGCCTGTTTCAACTTAAATGAATAACATCGGAAATATCGAATTATTCTATCGAAATACTGAATGTAATGCACCAGTAATCAGCCTGTTTATGTGAACTATTTCACGCTAACTAATTGAATTTATTTAACATAATTGATTATGGAGGAGTTTCGGATCGATTTAGGGTTTATCCCATGAACGTATTTCAGGACCTTTATAGTTAAGTCGCTCACAGCGTAAAGGAAAAAAACTGGCTGGTGATTTATCGACCGCATCCAGATAACAGGGCACTATACCGGCACTAAATGCAATTGATGCTAGCGCTGAATATTGTCGGGTAGTTAATCCCTGATCGGCCGATAATGCAGCGGCAACACCGGTAACATTCAGGCACAGTCGACGTCGTTGATCTTTTAATATTTGCTCAATTTCAAAAGCTAATTGCAGTATTTCACCGTTCTGAAATCCTAAAGTTGAAACCAGTTTCATTAATGGTTCGATTCGCTCATCGGTACCAACGAGCGGACGACCATAACCGGGTAGGCTGCGATTGCGTTTTAATTCTGAATTTACAAAATCGGCTAATGTATTTCTGTCTTGTTGATAAACGTTTAATGCCTGTTTAAGAAATTGAATTGCACCATGATTGGCTTGACCGCCGTAGATTTTGGCTTCAGTAACTGCAGTTGCAGCAGCCACTCCGAGGCTAGCAGTACTTTGTGTTGTGCCAGCTAATGCTGCCACACGATTATTCCATAAACGTGGATCAGGGTAACTAACGGATAATGACCAGATACCTTCAAATAGTTTTATTTGTGCTTCGGTCATTATTTTTTCAGTAATGCCATACAAAACCAAACCCATCCAGGGTAAGTCTGCTAATTCGGAAAATAAATCTTTACCACGAAATACCACACGCTCACCTGGAAACCAGGCTCCAAGATCGGTTTCAAGATTATCTTCATTTTGTAATAAGGTATCCATTCGTAACATACTGTGCTCCGTTTGTTTAAAACTAAAATTCAGATTTCATGTTCGGTTTCTGTTACTGTTTTTTCAACAGCACCCGGATCATTCGTTAGATGTAAAGCATTAGTGAAAAACGGATAACGACGCCATCCAAATTCACGTTGCTCGAGTGCATGTACGGCTGCTCCGGGAAGTCGTAGCAGAAGAAACAACATCTCAGCTTGATCGATTGAGAAACCCAAATCCATAAAGCTTGCGGCTGCGATACCGGTCATGCTTAGCGGTCCTTCAGCAAATTCTTCAAGTTGTGTTCTGTTTATAGATAACCATCGGAGCCGTGTTGAAGGTTCATCCATTATTAATAATTCCAGTGTTTGTTTTATTGGAGTCGGGCATGATTGACCGTAGGGATCAAAACCAGGTGCATGTTTTAGTTCTGGCCAAAATTCTCCAACGGCACCGTTGGGAGGATTTTTAAGACAATCAGACCATTTTTCCAATTCTTCACCACATTGTTGCCAGCAAAACATAGCCAGTGCAACTTCGTGCGCACCGCTAAACTGCCCGGCACCAACACCTAATGCTGCCATTAAACAGGCTGCATTTGTTGAGCCACCCACACCACCATTCATTGCTGCCCGCACACTATGATCCCGTGGCCCGGGGTTGGCGAGTGCAATGGCTAAACGTTCCAGTTGAATTGCCTGCCCTTTAGTGGCACGTTCACCATGAAATAATAACCACAGATATTCTATCCAACTGGCTTTCTGTAACACTTCACCATAAACATCATATCCGCCTGCAAAACATCGCACAGCAGCAAACGGGTTATCGGGCTCCGCCTGCTCATGCCAAATTTTACTGTGAATAACTTCTTTTTTATCATTCATGTTCGTTTGTCCCTAATTGTCGTAATCGTGATGCCATGGGTGGTACTTGGTCTGCATCAATTCGTACATCTAAAACAGTCGGCCCGGATCGCTGGCAAATAATATCGGCGTTCAGGCGTTCAAAATCATGCGATGATCGAATAACGTAGCCCGGCACACCCATCGAATGAGCGATGCCGGCAAAATCAATTTTTGGTAGTTCGTAACCAACCGCTTCTGCGTTGGCTAGTCGTTGCCCGTGTTTTACCATGCCCAATGCAGCATCATTGAGAATAACAAATACCACCGGCAGTTGATGTTGAATGGCCACAGTTAATTCCTGTCCCGACATTAACATACTACCATCACCGGTAATGCAGACCACCGGCACATCCGGACAGGCAAAAGCAGTTCCAATCGCAGTGCCAATTGCCCAACCCATTGATGCAAATTCCATTGATGTTCGTAAGTAAGTCGATTCAGGTTCGTTGGAGTTATGTTGTCGCGTTTTTGGATTTAGATAATGCGTGGCCCATGCCATGCTATTGCCAATGTCTGCCAGATATAAAGTATCACTTGGAAAAAATTCTGTAAGCGATAACATTAAGGCTTGTGGCTTGATTGGTTTTGTGGCGTCGAACTGTTTATCAGTTTCATCAAGCGTAAAATGCAATTCAGGTTTTGCTTTTATCAATGCAGAATTATTTTTATTAATTGTTTTAATGGTATCGGCACTAAAAGTTTTTTGTAAGGCATCGCGAAGATGCGTAAACAGCGTGTGATTATCGCCCAACACGTGTAGCTGCGCGCGGGGCGAACGGCTAAAATCAAATTCAGAATCCGATATGTGTATCATTCGATCATTAAGTAACAACTCAGGGTTCCAGCCATCGGTTGCCCATTCACCCAGACTGGTACCAACGGCAACGATGACATCAACTTCAGAATCTTCTAAAACCTGGTGTGCTTCTTGATGTCCAGCAAAACCAACTACCCCATGATAAAGCGGATGTCGAGGATCCACTAAACCTTTACCCTGCGGCGTAGTGACGACCTGTGCCTGTAATAACAATGCAACATCCAGAATAGCATCAATCGCACTGTTACAATAACTACCAACGGCAAAAACCGGTTTATGCGCTGCGAGTAATCGATTTTTTAACTGTTCAAATGTATTGGGATCAAATGACGTGGGTGTTGTTTGCAAATGCGACAGATCAAATGACGGTTTTGTTAATTCGGCCGACTGGCGAAAAATATCAACAGGAATGCTTAAATGAACAGGACCCTGTGGCGAGCTAAGTGCATGCCGAAGGGCTGATGCCAGCTTGTGTTCAAATTGATCATGGTGTGATACTAAACTGTTATAGCGTGTACAGTGTTCAAATATTCCCATGATATCGACACCGGTGCATGATGAATCCTGAAATGCGCCACGCCCAAAATGCTTACTCGTAGTTTGAGCCGTTATCACTAACATTGGAATGCGATGCTGATATGCTGAACAAAGTCCCGTTGTTAGATTTGTTGCACCGGGTCCGGTTGTGGCACAAACAACACCGAGCTTGCGACTATTATAATAGTAACCATCTGCCATAAAAGCCGCGCCGGTTTCGTGCCGGGCAACAATTGCGCGAGGGCCACCGTCACGTTCACTTCGCGCCAATGCATTATAGAGCGGTTCAATTGCTCCACCTGGAACACCAAAAACATATTCAACACCAATTTGAGATAAATAGCGGATGAGTAGATCGCCAATTTCCATTGGTGATTCAATACCCTGAGCATTCAATCTGTCTAATCGGACTGGCATACTGTTTCCTGATGCTTTTAATGCTGACAGGATTTATTGATTCCTGTTCTGCTGATATAGGTTTAAATTCGGTATAGGTTGTTGCGTTTATAAAATTTTAGTATATCGATAATAGCGTTTATATCGATATAATATGTCGACCTCACTTGACACTTTCTTTAGCATTATTATTTGTTTTTATAGGGTTTTGTGATTTAGATCAAATTTATTGTTAAATAAATGCCTAAACCTGTGCAGTAAATAGACTTTGAGTTGAATTTAGATATTTTGAGGCTTATAAGTAATTATCTTAGGGAAATCAGTATACCGGCTTGTTGCTAGCGTTATTTAGATTGCTGCAAAATAACGATTAAATCTTGAGTTTTCAACACAAGATAGTCAAGAGATATCGTTAAAATTTATAAAGTAAAGAAATTATCGACTCAGTATCTTTTTTTACAATACCCACAGGAACATCAGAGCTGTGTTTAATACTGTAGGAAATTTTAGACGATAAGTTACCAACTATTTGCATTGTTAAGGCAGTCAGCGAACGGGTTATGGTATTTTCATCACCAGACTCAATTGAAAAATCTTGAGTGAACGTTGAAGTTTTGCTTATTGTCCAAATTAAATTCGCAGCACCCTTTAAAATAGTTTCACTTAATGATGCACCAGAATCCAGTTTTGATTGCCGTGTACCGGCACCGGCTTCAAGATCCAGTTTTAAACTGTCGTTTGAAATAATATGATTACCATAGCCGATAGTAGCCGTTGATTGATAATCATAACCGGAGAAGTCATCATTTTCATGGCTTAAAGCAGCGAAGACATACGATGCTGTATTTATTTTGTAATCACTTTGTCCGGTGACGTACCAGCGTTTAGCAATAGTAGTACCGCGGTCACTTTTATTTGTCATCGCAAAAGTGCCAGTATGTTTCCACTTAACTCGCTCATTTATTAATTTTGCTTTTGCATGCAAGGATTTGTTTTCAGTATTACCAGTACTTTTTAAATAGCCTAATTCTGCATTGCCAGACCATTTGTTATTAAGTGGTTCTTCTGCAAGAACTAAAGCAGGTATAAATAAAAAAAGTAATACTATAAAGCGATTAGACATAAGGTTTTCCTGATTAAATATTTAAGTAATATTGTGTTGTATAATTAAGATGATTGCACCATGTGAATATCCTGTTGTGGATAAGGTATCGAGATACCACTGCTGTCAAACGTTTCTTTAATCGTTTGTAATAAATCAGCACGTACTGCCCAATAATCAGCAGAGTTTACCCAGGGTCGGACAGCGATATCTACACTACTGGCACCGAGTTCTAAAACCATAATGGTGGCTTCAGGATCATTCAGAATTCGTTTGTCCTGATTAATAATAGTTTCAATTATATTCTTTGCCGTTCCGATATTATCGTTGTAGCCGATACCAATAACTAAATCGATTCGTCTGGTATCGCGAGCACTATAATTGGTGATGATGCCACCGTAGATTTGAGCATTAGGTACAGTGATTTCACGATTATCACCGGTGCGCATCACCGTGTTAAAAATTCGGATACTTTCAACAACACCGGAAATTCCTGCTGCTTCGATATAATCACCCAGCTTAAATGGTTTAAATAAAATAACCATGATACCGGCGGCAAAGTTTGAAAGAGAATCTTTAAATGCAAGACCAATGGCCAAGCCAGCAGCTGCAAATATTGCTAATACCGAGCTCGTGTTTATGCCTAATTGTTCTAATGCAGCAATAACAATTACGATTGTTAATATTGTTTGAATAATATTGCCAAGAAAATCACGCAAGGTTTCATCAATGTTGGCCTTGATCATAATTTTTTTAACAGCTTTAACTATCAGGCGGGCAACAATTCGACCTATTATGAAAATTGCAATTGCAGCAACTATTTTGATAGCCCAGGGTAGCGCATACATTTCTAATAATTTCTGGTATTCATTGAGATTCGATTCCATCAGTTTCACCTAAAATATTTAATTCGCAGTAATGCTAAATATATTTTAACATTTTTTTAAATTAATGATCCAGATAATTGGATTTTGTAATTTTGGAGAATAAAACAGGGTGTGTAGAATTTCGAGTCGGGTGCGTAATTTATTCCTGTGGAGGTTTTATTTTATTTCATAGCTGTAAAAAAATAGTCGTAGTTAGATTAGTTTGACTATGGCTTTTTACCCGCCACAACACTGTCTAAAGTAGCGTCTTCGATCCACAAATAGATCGGAA
>CAYOHQ010000009.1:0-24318 GCA_964403805.1 uncultured Thioalkalispiraceae bacterium
ATTGTTAACCGCTGTTCTTAAAGTTTCTATTGATGTTCCGCGATCGCAACCCATGCCCAGAATATATTGAGTCATCAATATTATTCTACCGGTGGCCGATAGACAACAAGTCGTTCATCCAGATCTTGCCATACGGAATCGGCTATTTCGCGTTGTGTTACCCATAGAATTGCCTTGTGAGTGTTTAAATCAACATCTTCAAATTTATTATACAGGTGTATATTTTTAGGTAATGGAGTAGGGCGAGTCCACCAGTTACTGTCACCGGATTCCTGTACGAATGCGATAGGTTCTTCATTTACAACATGTGCCGATACCCGGGTAATATTAATTTTAGGTGCTTCAACTGTCCAACCCAGTTCTCTTCCCAGGATATCAACGGGAATGGTTTTTCCGACATCCGATGCAGTTGTTACAACGGGTGTTGCATTGAGTAATTTTGCTATTTTAATTGCATAGTCATTAGCGCCGCCAACATGGCCAGATAAAACCGGTATAACAAATTCTGCATTATCATCAACAATTAATATGCCGGGATCAACATCCTTGGATTTCAAATGTGGCGAAATTAACCGTATTACAGCACCGGTTGAAATAAAAAATACGATTTGATCATATTTATTAAATAAAAATTCAATTTGAACTTTTAATGCACCGGAATAGGCTTGTTTATGATTTTGTATATCTGTAATTCTGTCCTGAAATTTTTCGGAGACCATCACAAAAGCATCTGGCATTTTATCTGCCAGATTGAGCATTTGAGTAACACCATGCTTTGTTATTGCCACCAAGGCAACCTTGGGATTAGATGTTGGGGAATTTGAAGTAGGATTGGTCATGCGATTTCCTTATTTGATTCAATTAGAGTGTTGCCATTTTGTTTTTTTCGGCAACCACGAATAAGTTCACCACGCACTCTGTTCGGATTTTTAACCAAGATGAGTGATAAATAATTCACTTTTTGGCCACGTAATTTAGTTAGATCAGTAACGATTCTTTCTTCCGGAGCACCGGCCTTTTCAATAAATGAACTGTGCTCCAGTAATTGGTGTTTTTCGAGTAGCTTGATAATATCTTCCAGTATTGGTTTCACTTTAATTAGTACCAGACTGTCAAAATCCAGTAATAATTTTTCAATAACCGGTATACCGTAAGCAGCCGGAATAATAGCGACAGTATCGTCGACATCGGCTAATGGTGAATTTAATTTTGCAGTTGCGGCGTTAAATGACGTTACACCGGGAATTGTCTTAATCACAGCATTGTCATCGAGTGATGCTAGTGTTCTGGCGAGATGACCGAAGGTGGAGTAGGTGGATGCATCGCCTTCCACTAAAAATAAAACATCTTCACCTGTCAATAATATATCCAATACCGTCTGAGCAGCACGCAACCAATATTTTGATAATATGCTGATATCGTGAGTCATCGGGAAAATAAGTGGCTGGTGCTTTGCAGCTAATGGTAAACCACTACGTGTCACGATATCCAGAGCATAACTGCTGCTTTTTTGATTGCGGATCGGGTAAGTCCAGGTGGCATTTTGTTGTAATAGTTTCCAGGCACTACGGGTGATTAGCTCCGGATCACCCGGACCTAATGACACACCATATAAACAGCCTTTAGTTGTTGTCATTCTTCGTCTCTTTTTGTGTTGTGACAATCCAAACGGGGTTCTCTGCCTGAAATCGATTCATGTGTAAAATGGGTTTGCTTCTAGCAGCGGATAACTGAGTGATATCCCAATTGATACACCAGTCATTTTCTAATTTGGTTTTGAGTGTTTTAAGACAGTCAACGGCACTAGCAAGATTTTCAATGGTAACAAAATTCATTACTAAACAGGCATTGACTTGCATACGAGCGATACATAAAGAAATTAATTCAGTTAGTTCACCACCTGAGCCACCAATAAAAATCGCATTGGGATCGGGCCACCCGTCAAGTTGTTCAGGTGCTTTACCATTAATCAGAGTATAATTAGTTATTTGCATATTGAATTTATTGTCATTTGCTATCGCATAATCATCGGTGTTTTTTTCAATAGCATAAACATGGCCTTTATTACAAAGTCGGGCAGCTTCAAGCCCGACTGAACCGGAGCCTGCTCCAATATCCCATACGATACTATTTTGTTGTAATTGCATCCTTGCTAATGAAACCGCGCGAACTTCGCGTTTTGTGATTAAGCCCTTATCCGGTTTACGTTGTTTGAATAAGTGATCGGCCGTTCCAAATAAGCAATCGTTACGGGGAGCACTACATCGTTGTAGAATTACAATATTGAGCTCTGCAAATTGTTGTTGTGCTGCTGAATCGACAGTTAATGGACCAATAATGCGTTCTTTACTTTGCAAAATATTTTCAACAACGGTGATACTAAAATCAGAATTAAAACCTTCAATTTGTAACATTCGGGCAATTCTATCGGGGCTATTGTCCGGGCTGGTGAAAATTGCCAGTGTCTCGTGTTGTTGTGTTAATTGTAACAACGGGTAAAGACCGTGACGTGCATCATTCCCTGTTTGCCATTCACCAGTATCTTTACTATGAACAGAACAGATTTTAATGTCCTGCCACGATAATCCGATACGAGCACAGGCTAATTGAATAGTGGATACATTTGGGATAATTTCACAAGTTTCAAAATTGATTTTTTCACTAATGTATTTTGCTATTCCAAAACAAAGTGGATCGCCTGTAGCTAACACAACTGTTTGTTGATTATTACTGTGTGCCGTTGTAATCCATGCTGGAATTTTGGCTAAATTACCGGTGAGGTCATATTGTTCGGCCGTTGTGGAAAAGCAGTGATTAAACAGTTTTAGTGTACGACTGGCTCCAATCACAACATCTGCTTGTTCAATATATTTTAAAGACTGTGTTGAGAGTGAGTTTATACCATCATCCAGTACACCAATAATACGACAGCTGATAATAGTCGATTCATTTAAGTTTAGTGATTTGCTTTTAATACCAGCTTCTGTCATTAGTGTTCGCCTTTAGTATTACCGGTTACTTCTGCCAGTTTATTGCCATCAAAGTCACACACCATTACGGTTAATTTAAATTTATTCGGGTAACGTTCACTTAAGGTTTCAATCGTTTTTTTGGCTAGCGCATCATAAAATTCATTGAGTAAGCCGAGCTCTTCCATACGCTCGGCGGCATAACGCGCCATTTCAGAGGCAGCAATATCCACGCATACATCATCAGCTGCACCAACACTTCGGGCTAGCTCGGCGAGTAATTGTGTGTTCACTTTGTTTCGACCTGCATGGGTAATGGTTTCACCCTGTGCCATTTTAGTCAGCTTGCCGACCATGCCACCGATAATGACGTGTTTCATTTTTTTTTTCACTATGGTATCAAGAGCATAACGTAGAAAATCACCCATCTGTACAAAACAGGCATCATTGAGATTCGGTATTTCACGCATGACAAACTTCTCGGTTCGGCCTCCGGTGGTTAACACCACCGTGTCCTGACCTTGATTGGATGCAACTTCGATACCCTGGATAACGCTGGCTCGAAAGGCCGAAGTGGAGTAGGGGTGGACAATTCCGGTAGTACCTAAAATAGAGATACCATGAAGAATTCCAAGGCGGTAATTCAGCGTTTTTTTGGACATCTCAATACCACCGGGTACCGAGATGGTGACATCGATACCGCATTTTTTTAATGCGTCACCTGCGACGAGTCGCACATTGTCTTCAATATTTTTTCTTGGCACTGGATTAATGGCAGGGCCGCCAACCGCCAGACCTAATCCTTTCATGGTGATTGTACCGACCCCAATGCCGCCTTTTAAATTAACATTATTAATGAGATTGGCATCATCGTTATAACAAACATCGGCGGTTAACGGTGCTTTATCGGTACAGTCCGGATCATCACCAGCATCTTTGATTACAACAGCATGAGCTGTTTTATCATCACAATAAATATCCGTTACATTAAAATTCACAGTTTCACCATTAGGTAATAAGCATTCGACTGTTTCAGGAACCTCTCCGGTGATTAAACCCAAGGTGGCGGCACGCGCAGCAGCCGCTGAACATGCTCCGGTGGTGTAGCCTTTACGTGCGCCTTTTTCTTTTTTTGCTTTCATTTATTTTGGTTTGATTCTGCAATAGCCAATAGTGCGTGAATTGCTGCAACGACTAATGTTGAACCACCTTTTCGACCTTCGGTAATTATCCAGGGAATAGTGTCCAGAGTTCGGGTAATTTCTTTTGATTCAGCAGCAGAGACAAAACCGACAGGCATGCCTACGATCAATGCTGGTGTTATTTCTTTGTTTCGTATCATGTCGGTGATTTCAAGTAATGCGGTTGGGGCATTTCCAACTGCAATAATAGCGTTATTCAATAATTTTAGTTTCCCAGCTTTGCGCATTGCCTGTACTGCCCGGGTAGTATTCTCTGCTTTTGCCTGGGTAATGACATCATCATCTGAGATAAAATGAAATGTGTTAACGCCAAAGTGGTTTAAGCGTGGTTTAGAAAGACCAACACAAATCATTTCTACATCGGCGATTATATTGGCACTATTGTTAATAGCCTTAATACCAGCACTAATCGCATCGGGATGAAATTTTACTAAACCGTTAAATTCAAAGTCGGCAGTGGCATGAATCATTCGTCTTACGATTTGCCATTGATTCTGCTGATAGGAATGCGTTCCGACTTCCTTATCAACGATTGAAAATGAATCATGTTCAATCTTTTGACCGGCCTGGGTTAATTGTTCGGTAATAACATTACTCATGCAGTTACTCCCGTTTTTGATGTGGTTTCGTGATGCTTTTGATGATCAGGTGAGTGGTCATGTCCGTGTTGGTGACCGTGGCCTTCGGCTTCAGCAAGCTCACGGTAATGGCAACCATCACACTCAAGCATAGAAGCAACCAATTTATCTTCTCGACTAGTCGCGGTAAGTGCTTGTTCAACTCTTGAGCTTAGTAACTCGACAATTTCTTTTTCAAAACCGAAATGATGGCTTAATGCAAAATTAATGTTAGGGTATTGTTGTTGTAAACGCGTGGTTTGACGTTTAATGCGTTCGATCAACGTGCCAGTAAATAAATAATACGGCAAAATTGCTATTTGAGTCATGCCGATCAATTGTTGTCGTTTAACGACAGTTTCAAGACGCGGGTAGGTTATACCGGTAAAAGCAATGTCTATCACATCGTGATCGGTTTTTTCAAACAACCAGCGTGCCATTTTGGCTAATTCACCATTGGCAAATTGATCCGATGAACCGCGACCCAGAATTATAACACCGGTAGTGTGTGGGTCCGGCATATCAATTGTTGCGAGTGCTTTGTTTAGATTACGTTTTAAAATTGCGAGAATTGGTTCGCCAGCGCCGAGGTGACGGGCATAACTAAATTCAATATGGGTGTGACGCTCACGGGCTTTATTTATGTGATGCGGAATTTCCATTTTAACATGACCGGCAGCATTTAATATTAATGGTACAACTATAACCCGATTACTTTTATTCGTGGTTGCAACATCGGCGGCAATATCCAAACCATCATCTAACAAAATATCTGCAAATTCAATGTAGCAGGTGGTAATTGCCCAATCCGGATTACGTGATTGCCACTCTTCGGAAAAATTTTCTATTTCCACATTGCCGTTTTTATCGCGTGAACCGTGACCGACTAATAATACTGTTGTTTTCATACTGTAATTTAAACCTTTTCTGCTTTACGAAATCGGTGACTGAATGTTTTGTCATACAGTTTCGATTTTTTTAATTCTGTCCAGTTACGGGCACCAATTGTTGGGCTGACAATAATCATTGCCTGACTAGTCACTTTTTTGGCAATGCATTTATCACGGATATCCTGCAATGTACCTCGAATTATTTTTTCCTGTTGTGGCCAACTGGCTTTTTGTACGACTAAAATTGCTGAGTCGGCACTCCAGCCTGCAGCGAGACAATCCTGTTGCACTTTTTTTAGCAGGGTAATCGACAGGAATAAACACAAGGTGCAATGGTGTGCAGCCAGTTCGGGTAAGGATTCACCATCTGGCATCGGGGTTCGACCTTCGACACGTGTTAAAATTACCGTTTGTGTTATTTCGGGTAAGGTTAAGGTTTCAATACCAGCTGCAGCCGATGCCATGGCGGATGACACGCCGGGCACTACCTCGATATCTATTTTTAAAGCATCGAGTGGTTGTACCATTTCGATTAATGCACCGTATAGTCCGGGATCACCTGTTTGCAATCGGATAACGGTTTTATATTTTGCTGCATTCGAAATTAACCAGTCGGTAATTTCTTCTAGTGCCATGCCTTTTGAATCACTAATGACGCACTCTTTTTTGGCCCAACGCATTGTAGCTTCGGATACTAGTGAGCCTGCAAATAAAATAGCATCGGCCTGCTCAATTAAATTGCGGCCTTTAACCGTAATTAATTCTGGATCTCCAGGGCCGGCACCAACAAACCAGACCTTGCCGTAATTTGTATTTTTGTTTTCCGGATTCATGGTGTAAACAATCTCGCACAGGCTTGAGGATTAGATGGAAAATACATGTGCATATACGTTGCATGAAGACGTTCATCACGATACACCGCTTCACCTCGACCTTTTTTTCGGCTGCTGCTAGTGATGGTGATGGGTTGCATGTCAGTTTCCATTATCGAATGGTGAAAAGTGTGTCCCCGAATTTCACCTTCAGGTAAGTTCATACTGTGCATACCTAAATTACTTAATCTTTGTTGCATGATTGCTGAGCCAGTAAGTAAGCCTGCCATTGAAGCTGTATTACCTGATTTATCTGTTAATGACTGTAATAAATAGAGCATACCGCCACACTCGGCAACAATGGGTTTATTCGCAGCATGGTGTTGCTTGATGCTGTTGATCATTGCTGTATTTTGCGATAAGGAATTTAAATGCAGTTCAGGATAACCACCCGTGAAATAAATACTATCCGATTCCGGTAGATGATTATCGGTGATCGGGGAAAAATACTGTATTTCTGCACCGAGGGATTCAAGACATTCTACGTTGGCGCGGTAAAGAAAACTGAATGCTGCATCTTGTGCTACGCTAATTTTGTATCCTGTTAACTGTTTTTTTTCAGATTCTGGAATTGTGTTACTGGAATTAAATGTAACGTTATCAGGTAGAATATCCAATCCACTTTTTAGTAATTTTTCGGCAGCTAGCTCGATTCTTTTTTCAATATCCTCTATCTCATTTGCTGATACCAAGCCTAGATGACGTGATGGCAATTCTATATTTTCATCCCGGGGTAATGCACCATAGAAACGCATACCGGATGGCAGGCTTTCAGCTATCATATCGCAATGGTTGCTACTTGCTACGCGATTGGCAATAACACCGGCAAATAATAAATCGTTATTATAATTTGCGAGTCCATAGGCCAGTGCACCGAATGTTTGTGCCATCGATGCGGCATTGATAACAGCTAATACCGGGATATTAAATAGTATCGCTAAATCTGCACTTGATGGTGCACCATCAAATAATCCCATAACACCTTCAATTAAAATGAGATCGGCTTTTATCGCTGCGTTATATAATAGTTCCCTGCAATGTGCTTCACCACCCATCCAGATGTCGAGTTGATACACGGGATTACCCGATGCCTGTTCTAAAATGGTCGGGTCTAGAAAGTCTGGTCCGGTTTTAAAAACGATAACTTCACGACCTTGTTTTCGATGCAATCTTGCTAATGCAGCAGTTACAGTTGTTTTGCCTTGCCCTGAAGCCGGTGCACTAATAAAAATAGCGGGACATGATACCGGTTTTGATTGTTGCTCACTCAAAACTCAATTCCTTTCTGAGCTTTAATGCCATTTTTATAGGCATGTTTAATAACGTTCATTTCGGTAACTGTGTCGGCGATAGTAATCAGCTTTTCATTTGCTGCACGTCCAGTGATAACAACGTGCTGATTTTTGGGGCGTTGTTGTAATTTGCTAATAACCTCGTCGATATCGATATAACGGTGTTTTAATGCAATATTTAACTCATCGAGTAATACAAGATTGATAGATTTATCTTCAAGAAATAAACACGATTGCTGCCAGGCTTTTTGAGCTGCAGCTATGTCTACCTGTTTATCTTGTGTTTCCCAGGTGAAGCCTTCACCCATAACATGGTATTGAATTTCATCTGGAAATCGGCGATAAAATTTTTCTTCGCCAGTTGAAAATTTGCCTTTAATATATTGCACGACGCCAATTTTTAAATCTTGTCCCAGTGCACGAGCTACCATACCAAAACCGGAGCTGCTTTTGCCTTTACCATTACCGGTTAAAACCAGCAATACTCCTTTGTCTGTTTGAGCACTGGCTATTTCGGAATCTTTAAGCTGTTTTTTACGCTGCATTCGTTTGCTGTGTTGATTGCTTGAATGCATTTGCTTTGTTGGTTCAATATTGGATTCAGGTTTCATTTTACGAACACCGGACTACGATAATACTTTCTCAGACATTGATTTGGATTTAAAAAAATAAGACTTAAGCGCACCATTTAGCAGCCCAATTAAAGACCAGAATAAAAGGTTTGCGATTGAGGTTGCGATGATAAATGATCTTATTAGTTCTTCGGGTACCGGGCTAACCGCTTCAATTGAAACACGGTCACTGAAAAAATGCGGTGTGATGATAAACAGGGCTCCTAAGATTCGATAGGCCAGAGTTGAGTTTAAAAATAATAATCCCAGACCAACGGCAGTTGATATTACTGTTGCAAACCACCACAGTTGGCGATGCTCCAGAGTGGCTTGAACAGAACCGGGTAACTCTGGCGGTAAGCCTAAACCCGGAGCCAGATAAAACACAGTAAACCCGGCCAGCCCCCATAGTAAACCGGATTGCCAACCTGAGAAATTGCCTGCTGTCATTAATGAAATTAGTAATAATGAAAAACCGATTCCGAGCAATATATTGGTCATTAGTGTGTAAAGAGTTCGTTCACTGCCTTCGTTTGGAGCCCATTCTGGTAGTGTCTGAGTGGCATGCTGATCCTGGTTTTCTGTTACGTGAGTGTGTTCGTTTGTTTGCACTTCATAAGTTTCAGCCTCTAATATTAATGGTACAACGTTAAGTTGTTGCACAAGACTGAGCAGTGCACCTGCGATAATCCCTGAGATAATTCCGGGTAGTAATAACTTACGTAACATTTATTTGTCCTGTTTTATCAATAAGGAATAGGAATAGCCATGTTATTAGTGACAGGGAAAGGCTGCGGAATGTCGTGTGTCATGTGCTGCATTATGAACAATATTACCGTTACCTTGAGCAAAGCCAACAGTATAAATTAAGCTGAGTCCAAAACTTGCGACAAAAATGAGTGGTAAAATTGATTTTACTGATGTGGTTGATCGGGGTAGAGCGGTATTTAATTGTTGCATGATTCCTCCAGGTTAATAGTAATTATTATGGTCAGAGGAATAGCGTCTACTGGCAAAAATGAAGCCAAGTAAGACACGTATTATCGCCCTCCGCAATAAGCTTGTTACGTAATATCAGGCCGGTCTCCGGGCTTTGCGAAAAAAATTCGCTTTACCGTTGCGGGGGCAGCGCTGGAATTGTGAAATTAACACTCACCGGCTTCTCGTTTCACCCTCAGTTTTTCAGCCTTATAAAAAGCAAGAATAAAATAGAGGACACCTGAAATTATCCGCTTACTTTAACGGGATCATGTTAAAACTGTCAACAAATACTGTTGTACAAAAAATATGCATTTATGACTATTAATGTTTATTATTACTTGACATTTTTGCTGTGTATTTAGTAACCTTCATGAACAAAAAATAAACTATTAGAGCTTATCTTTAAGCTGATTAACGCCCCCTTAGTCATGTGTCTCTTTTGACCGCAGTAGTTGAATAATTACACTTTACGATCGTTTAAACATTAGGGGACGGCATGCTCAGGGTTCGAGATTTCAATCGGTTTTTTCAAATCGTTTTTACACTATTTTGTGTAATTATTTTTACAGCGGTTACAAGTAGTTCATTTGCCGCATCATTTACCCAAGGTAATGTTGTAATTCATACTAATGACAGAATATATGAATATTCACTAAACGGTGTTCGAATACAACGAATCAGTGCACCAAAATTAAACTACACTCAAAATGGTATTACGATGGCAGCCAATAATCGCGTTGCGATTAATGATGTCGATAAATTGCATTTGTACGACTCAATTAAAAATCAATGGTCAATAATTTCATCTATAGGCGTTGATGCAGGCCTTAATACCGGGGATGGTAAAATTGCTGCGTATTGTAATTTTGTATTTAGTGGTGATATTTTAGGTAACACCAAAGGTATAGTGCGATACGAATTACTACAACAGACATATTCACGCGATCAAAATACTATTGCTAGTAACATTTCATTCGGGCTTGATGGTTATTTTTATATTGGTAATAGCAAATTTGATCCAGTGACATTAGAAAATACCGGACCTGCAGAATTTTTATCACCACCGGGAAATATAATTGATCGTGTCGCAAATAAATCAGGCACACAATTCATAATTTCAAGTTCACCATATCATGCCATCTATCGTGTTACTAAAACAGGTGTTCGAGATGCAGTTTTGTATACGGGGTATTATAGAGTTCGCAATCTTATCGATATTGATATTAATGATGCGGGAAAGATCGTAGTTGGAAATAAAGACGGTCAGGTCTTAATTACCGATGAAAACTTTAAGTCACTAAGAATAATCGATTTAAGTAGTGATGAAAATTCTACACCGGCTTATGTAACTTTTGTTTCATCGGTGCAAGGTTTTGATACAAATAAACTTGCTGCTACAGTATCCAATATAAAATTTTTGAACAGTGAAACGTGTACAAAATTACAAGCCGGTTTAGTAGCTCAAAATCTAAATCAAAATGCTGCTATTGTGTCACAAACTGATATAGCCAATTATTATGCAACATTGGGGATGGATACATCTGTTATTAATGATGCACAGAATTCAACGACTCCTTATTATAATATTGAAATTTTAAATACGAATTCCGGTAATAGTTCGCTTGTTACAATAGACTTAGATAGTGCACTTCAAGGTTCGTCTACGGTATCGCGATTAGTCATGCCACAAACCTGGACTGATTTTATCAGCAATGCCCGAAACACAGTCTCAAGTGCAAACAGTCAAAATGGATCTTGCCCATTGCCGGGTGATAGTGCATATACCTTGGGATTAACTTCAGGTAATTCATGTTTACAATTACGAGTTGAAGATGGTGGCCCGAATGATGCTGACGGCATACAAAATAAACACATCCAATTGATTACAGGAGTCACCAGTATTAGCGATACGGATGGCGATGGTGTTCCTGATTTACTTGATGCATTTCCTTTAGATCCAACTGAGACAAAAGACAGTGACGGTGATGGCGTTGGTGACAACAAAGATGTATTTCCGTTGAATTCAAGCGAAACCAAAGACAGTGATGGCGATGGCGTTGGTGATAATCAAGATGTTTTCCCGTTAGATCCAACTGAAACTAAAGACAGTGATGGTGATGGCATTGGCGATAATCAAGATGCATTTCCATTTGACCCAGCTCGAACCACCGACATTGATACCGATGGCGATGGCATAACAGATAGTAAAGATGTTTTTCCAAAGGATCCATCAGAATCAAAAGATAGTGATGGAGATGGAGTTGGTGATAATAAAGATGTTTTTCCATTAGATCCGACAGAAACAATTGATAGCGATGCTGATGGTGTTGGCGATAATGGTGACGCTTTTCCCCTTGACCCAACTGAAACCAAAGACAGGGATGGCGATGGCGTTGGTGATAATAAGGACGATTTACCTTTAGATCCGACAGAAACAGTTGATAGCGATGGTGATGGTGTTGGCGATAATAAAGATGTGTTTCCGTTAGATCCAACAGAAACAAAAGATACTGATGGAGATGGTGTCGGTGACAATAAAGATCAATACCCGAATGACTCAACACGTTCTGTAATAACTTTATCGAGTTATTATCCACAACATAAAAATAATAATTGGTTATATAACACTTCAAGCGATAAAGCGATATTCACGACTATTCAAACTATAAACAAAATTGATATTCGTCCATTGCAGTTAACCAACGATCTTCGTCTGTATTTACGATCGAGCTCAGGAGGTATTGGTATTAGTGGTGTCAAGATAGACGGTCTGGATACGAAAACAGATTCTGGCATAATTTCAGCAGATATGTTTTTTAATACTGAAATTCCAGTTTTATATTCGGGAATGTTTCCGGGTATTTCAAATAGTAGTTCTGACCGTGGACAGATTAATATCCAGCCAACAGTTGGGTATCGAGCGATGAATTATCAGGTTGAATCACGATATATTGGATTAGAAACAGTAGTTGTTCCCTATGGCAGTTTTAAAGCGCATAGAGTAACACTAACTTTTAATGTAACAACATCAGCCAATCTGAATAAAGCACCTTTGAACGTGTCATTATTGATTGATTTATGGTTTGGGCTGGATACTGGCATAGTAAAATATCAAGAGATGAGCCGAGAAGTACAAAATGGAGTAATAAAAAATACCGCACAAGCAAATTTAGCATCTGATCTTGTTTCAGCAAAGGTGGAATATGCAACAGACTTTCAAAATTTACCTGGGGTAGTCTATGCACCAAAAGCGGGTGGTGGAGCAAGTTGTTCTTTGAATGAAAACGCAACATTTGATCCGGTTTTTTATCTATTGTTATTGATATCCCTTATTTATTTTTATCGTCAAAGGTTAATTTCAAAGATAAAATCAATCTAATTTAATATCGTGCTGTTTGCGGTAAATTTTGGTAACCTTTTACCGTGGCCAAAATTAAGAAAAATTACCATTGCACTGAATGTGGTGCGGAATCATAAAAGTGGGCAGGACAGTGTGGTGATTGTGGTGCCTGGAATTCCCTGGCCGAAGTCGCGAGTACCATACCTATGCGACAGGGTGGTCGGCAAGCCAGTAGCTATTCCGGTTCAAAATCGCAAAATGTTCAATATCTAAAAGATATAGTTCCGAATGAACAATCACGTATTACTACCGGTATAAGCGAATTTGATCGGGTGCTTGGTGGTGGCTTGGTAGCTGGCTCGGTAGTGCTGTTGGGCGGTAATCCTGGTATTGGCAAATCAACCTTATTGGTTCAAGCATTGGCGCATTTACAGTCAAGCTTAAGAACGTTGTATGTCACGGGTGAAGAATCATTAGAGCAAGTCAGCCTGAGGGCGCATCGATTAGAACTGGATTTGGGTGAACAATTACTATTAAGTGAAACTCATCTTGAAACTGTTTTAAGAGTAGCGCAAAAAGAAACGCCCGGTGTTATCGTAATAGATTCAATTCAAACCATGTTCAGTGCTGATGTTCAATCCGCACCCGGATCTGTTTCTCAAATTCGTGAATGTACTGCACAATTAGTACGCTTTGCGAAACAAACCCAAACAACATTATTTTTAGTGGGTCATGTAACCAAAGAAGGTACATTGGCGGGGCCACGTGTATTAGAACACATGGTAGATACCGTTTTATATTTTGAAGGTGAAAGCGATAATCGCTTTCGGGTGGTTCGCGCTTTTAAGAATCGTTTTGGAGCTGTTAATGAGCTTGGTGTGTTTGCAATGGCGGACAAAGGCTTAATTCCTGTTAGTAATCCGTCATCAATATTTTTATCGCGACACAGTGAACCTGTTTCTGGTAGTGTCGTGATGGTTACTATTGAAGGTAGTCGTCCGATGCTGGTTGAAGTACAGGCCTTGGTTGATGAAAGTCATTTAGCAAATCCAAGGCGGGTAACTGTTGGGATCGATGGTAATCGAATTGCAATGTTATTGGCAGTATTAAATCGTCATGCAGGAATTGCGAGTTATGATCAGGATGTTTTTATCAATGTTGTTGGTGGCGTTCGGGTTACTGAAACAGGGGCAGATCTCGCGGTGATAATGGCTATTATTTCAAGTTTACGCGACAAGGTAATTCCGCAAGACACCGTTATTTTTGGTGAAGTCGGATTGTCTGGTGAAATCAGACCGGTAACGAATGGTCAGGAACGATTACATGAAGCAGTAAAACACGGTTACAAAAGAGCAATAATCCCCAAAGCAAATTCACCGAAACAAAATATTGCAGGACTTGAAGTTATTGCTGTGAACCGACTGGATGAAGCAATTATTTTTGATTAAATTGTAAAAATCCAATTATTTATTTAGTCATTCACATGCAATAATTCACTGAATTCTCGTTCAAGTATTTCTTCATTACCAAGATTTAATTCAACCAGGCGTCTTAAGTGGGTAACGCTGTCGAGATCGATATGCTGACATGAAAATCCCAGTGATTGTTGTTCAATATGAACTGCTCGAGCCTCCATTGTGATGTTACAATCTTTACTCAGAAATAAATCAATCTGATAGAGTTCGCCTACTTTACCATTCCAGTTTTCAGGTGATGTAATTAAAGCACCATGCATACTAATATCGATTAAATTACATTTCCATACCTGACTATTATCCGGATTCGATAATGTAACCGGGATAGAAAATTGAATACGGCTGAAATGGCGTGATTCAGTATTTTTACTTTGAATTTTCATATTCATTCCAAATAAAATTGCATTTTGATATTACCGATTTGAATGAGGTCACCTTCATTTAATTGCTGGCTCTGCGTTCCAATTACTGTACCGGCAACTTTGGGTGGCGTTTTCCCTTCAAGATGTGAAATAAAAAAACCATCATCACGGCGCGCAATCACGACCATAGCGACACCGGGTTTACCCAGATTAGTTACCGGGCGGTTTAGTTGCAGGGTTTGCCCCAAATTTTGACCGGACAGGATTTGTACCCAGGCATTACGGATATGCTCGGACTCGGGTTCTTCAATTATATTGTCGACTTCAATAGCCGGTAAACTTGCCGAGCTTTCATGTAATAATTCATTTTCTGTAAGTTCTTGATAGTTATATAATAAAGTGTGTTTCCCAACCCGAATGAGGTCACCATCCTGGAGTGGATGTGTGGAAATTTTGTCTTGGTTAACATACGTTCCGGATTCAGATTCACAGTCAATTAGAGTTGATAGTTGAGCATTCGTTGAGATTTTTGCATGATTTTCATCAATTGCGAGGCTATCAATAAATACAGTGCAGTCGTGCGCATGTCCAACCATCATATCACCTTCGATGATCGGATAGACTTTCAGCGTTCTTCCTTTAAACTGCAATGTCAATTTCGACAACTCTAAGCTCCTGATATCTATATAATTATTATAGGTTATAAACAGTAATTTTTCATTTTACACACAACAACTGTGCAAAATATAATAATTGCATACAGTGTTTAACGGTCAGAGCGACAATAATTTTAGCTTTACTATATGATTTTGAGTAATTAATCAGGGCTAGCTGAATCGTCTGGAGCAGGCTCATTTTTATCAATAACGATTAAAACAGTTTTGATTGTATTTGAAGTTGTTTGTAATATTTCTATCGGGTAGTTTTGTAGGCGTAAACTGGTGCCGGGCTCAGGAATGTATTCAAGATATTCAGTTATTAAACCATTGAGCGTTTTGGGACCGTCAATATTCAAATTCCAATTAAACGCTTTGTTTACTTCACGAACTGAAATACTGGCATCGATAATAAAACTGCCATCATCCTGTTTTTTAATATCACGTGATAACTGTGCAGGATCAGTAGTAAACTCGCCAACAATTTCTTCCAGTATATCCTCTAGTGTTACTAGCCCCTGTATGTCACCATATTCATTTACAACCAGACCAATTCGGTGTTTCTCTTTTTGAAAATTTGAAAGCTGGGTATGCAGTGACACATTTTCAGGAATGAAGTAAGGTTTACGAACACGTTTAATAAAATCTTCTTTATTGGATTGTTGTCCAAGTATTAAAGGAATCATATTTCTCATGTGAACAAAGCCATTAATATTTTCGACCTCACCATCAAAGACGGCGAGTCGTGTATGCGAAGAAGTTTTTAACTGATTCAATATGACTTGCCACTCATCTGAAATATCAATTCCAATGATTTCATTTCTAGGCACCATAATGTCATCAACTGTTACTTTTTCCAGATCCAGAATACTGAGCAGCATATCCTGGTGACCTTTAGGAATTAATTTACCGGATTCATCAACTATTGTTCGAAGTTCTTCCGAGCTTAAATGATCTGATTGCATTTGATCAGTTGATATTCCAAATAGTTTGAAATTAAGTTTAGTGATGAAATTAATGGCATTAATAAACGGTGACATTAATTTTAGTAATGGATTTAAAATATACGTTGCAGGAAAAGCAAATCTTTCGGGATTTCTGGCAGCAAGTGTTTTTGGTGTTACTTCTGAATAAATAAGAACCACAAATGTTAATATTATAGTGGCTACTGCAACACCGGAATCCTGGCCCAGGCGTAATCCAATAATAGTAGCAATAGAAGCTGCAAATATATTAACAAGGTTGTTGCCTAGTAAAATTAGTCCGATTAAACGTTCTGGTTTTTCTAACAAGCGTTGAGCGCGTTTGGCCCCAGGATTATTTTTATTAGCTAAATGCCGAAGACGATAACGGTTAAGACTCATCAGGCTGGTTTCTGAGCCTGAGAAAAAGCCGGAAATGATTAGAAGTATTATTAATGAAATAAATAATACGCTAAGCGGGAGTTCATTCAAAAAAGTAGAGCCTGTTTATTAACTTACTATCTAGTATACGCAAATAATCTGAATTTCTCACTGCAAAATTAATTGAATTACAAGATTCGAACCAAAATAGGCCAGCATTAATAGCACGAAGCCGGAAATTGTCCATTTGATAGCAGTTCGACCACGCCAGCCAAATTGATGCCGACCCCATAATAAAATTGCAAATGTTATCCACCCCAAAACCGATAGTGATGTTTTGTGAACCAGACGTTGTTCAAAAATATTATCGAGATAAAACATCCCAGTAGCCAGTGATAAACTGAGAAGTAAAAATCCTATTGTTATCATGTGAAACAATAAGGTTTCCATTGTCTCAAGTGGTGGCAATGCCCGCACAAAACCACCCGGATGTCGGTTACGAATATGTCGTTCCTGGATGTATAGTAAAATAGCTTGAACTGCTGCGATGCTGAGTAAACTGTACGACAGAATAGAGATTAAAATATGCAAATCCAGTCCAGGTGATAATGCTGCATTTAAATAAAAATGGTGTGAGCTAATAAATCGTAAAATAATAAAGAATGACGCTAAAGGCATAATAATAATGGAAAGGTTTTCAACCGGGTATTTAAGTGTTGCCAGTAACAATAAAGCTAAAATTAACCAGCTCGTTAACGATAAAATACTGAATATGCTGATATCAATTCCAAGTGGCGTATTCATGATTTGCATGAGTAGAAAAAAATGCAGGCCACTGGCGATAAAGCCAATCCCGATAAGAATGGATTTTTTACTAAAAGCACCAATAGGTTTGTTGAGCAGCCGCAATAAAAATAACACGGCGCAAAAGGCATAAACCAGGCTAGTGGTGATGCTTAAAATTGACATAATTTTCCTGTAATCTGAGTCTACGCAATATGATGGCATATTGTGAAAGAAAAAAGATAGGCTTTTTGCGTGCAATTTATGCAAACTAGTTATTATTTAAGAAATTTATAGTTTCATAATATTATATATGGATCTACACTTAAGCATTGTAAGTCATTCAAATCATTCAATATGATAGGATGAATATTATTTGTGCAATTGTTGTGATTCAGGTAACTTATTGCTTAAATAACACTTAATTTAACGAATATTCAGATTATGAAAAATTTGCAGGTTTAACTCGAAGATGGAACTTCTAGTTTTAGGTTGTAGCGGTGGCATAGGGCATGATCTCCGAACAACAACATTTTTACTCGATGACGATGTATTAATTGATGCAGGCACCGGTGTGGGTGATTTGGAGCTGCATCAAATGAAGAAATTACGGCATATTTTTCTAACTCACTCCCATTTAGATCATATTACCGGTATACCTTTATTAGTTGACACGGTGTTTGGTTCACATGGTGATGAACCTATTGTAATTCATGCTCAGGAAGTCACTATAAATGCTCTGAAAGCGCATATTTTCAATAACATAATCTGGCCCGATTTTGCTTTACTGCCCAATCGCGATAAACCGGCAATTCGTTATCAAGCTATGGTTCCTGGAGAAATCTATCAATTAGGTGATCGGCGCATTGAAATGATAACGGTTAATCATATTGTTCCGGGTGTTGCCTATCGTGTTGAAACCAACACCGGTGTCTTTGCATTTAGTGGTGATACCTCAACAACCGACCATTTATGGCAACGCCTAAATGAGTGTAATAAATTGGATTTATTATTTGTAGAATCTGCGTTTGCCAATAAAGATCAGCATTTAAGCAAACTGGCTGGTCACTATTGCCCCGAAACATTAGCGGCAGATTTAGTAAAACTGGAACATCAGGCTGAAATTTACCTGAGTCACGCCAAACCGGGTGACGAGCAGCTGATTTTTGAGGAATGTCAAAAAGCCATTACCAGCCATGAAGTAAAATCATTAAAAGGCAAAATGCATTTTACAGTATAAAATATTATAATTAAGTGCGATTACTAGTATTTAATTAGTTTAAGAGTTGTATTTTCCTAAAACTCCAAAATATCCAAGGATGGAATTTCATGAAGTTCAAAATTATATTCCTTTTATTAATATCCTTATCAAATGAGGCTATTGCTCAAGAGGATTATATTGGTGTTGAAATCAATCCATTTACAATATATACCTTGACAAAATCCAATAAAGATTTAAGTTTTGGAATTAACTATTTTAAATCTTCAGATATTGAAATAGCAATTCCAGTTATTTATAAATATTTCGATGGTTCAGGTGGTAGTGGATATGATGACGATATATTCAAAGTTATTAATCTAGATTTAATACTTCGTATTATACCTAATGACAAGGCTATAAATTTTCCAGATTGGTTTTATCTCTATGGTGGAGGATTTATACGATATACATATTTGTATGGTGCTACACATGCTACATCTGAATTAAAAAATCCAGACTTTTTATCAATAAATAAAATTGGAATTGGTTTAAATATTGGTTTTAAAATGTTTTTTGGTTCTAAGAATAATTTTTTTTGGGGTATGAGTGTATCCGGGGGGAAATATATAACTGGGAATAACAATAGCATTGATGTTGTAAACAGCTGGTTCAGTTTAGATTATGATAAAAAAAATATTCTTGATTATGAGCTAGCAAAAATAGGTTATATTTTTAAATGAATTACATAAATAAACAAATTTAAATTCATTTTAATTTTCTCGCTTTTTAAAAGTTAGTCATTTAATGCTTGACATTTTTTAATAATATCAAAGACTTGGTCATTTTATATCGTTGACAGATGAATATGATTGTTGTACTTTGGATTCGGCTTTTTAATTTTGTATAATTAAATATATTTTAAAAAAGGAGATTTCGAATGTATAAAGGGAGTTATTATTGGAAATTAATCAAGATTTTAGTTATTTCTGTGGTTGTTTTCTATTCAGGAGTTACGCAAGCATGTGTAGCATTTTCTGACGTTAATATGAATGTTAACGGTTGTACTGATAAAGGCCTGAATACTGTTACTAGGTTGTCATCTATTACAGGTAATTGGACTAGCTTTTGTAATGTGCATGATAGATGTTATTATAAAGTTGGGCAAACAAAAGCTAATTGTGATGCGGCTTTTGAAACAAATTTATTGGTAAGTTGTGATAAAAGGTATGGTAAACTTCGAAAATTGATACCTAATTATCACCTATGTAGAGACATTGCTCATGAATATGGAAAGGCAGTGAGAGGCAGTTCGGAGGCGAGACAAGGTTTTAAAAGTAGCCAAAAAACTGCAGTCGAATATGCTCAGACATTAGCTGTACAAAATTGTGAAGTTGGGAATTTGCTTGAACCTTCAGCATCGAATGTATTTATATCTGATAGGAGAATGATGGGAGATAGGGGACTACAGGATAGTGTAGTTCAAACAATTTATTTTGCTACTAGAGGAGTAACAATAGATCCATATGAATTACAAAATGCTCGTATGATAATTAGAGAGGCAAAGTTTATTGTTTATGATCCATGGTTACGTTCACCTACAAATATTACGACAAGTGTGATTGATGTTCCTAGTACGGGTGCTTGGGGAACTAAGGTAAATGGTGTTATTGAATGGACAATTTTTGATTGGGAGTACCATTATATTAGGTACTTATTACAAAATTATGTTATTAGGAAACCGAAATCTAATAATGGTGGGATTGTATTCTATTGATTTCATCAATATTCCAAATCTAACATCTCTAATTATGTTTGAAAAAATAACAGGAAAATAGGTGTTTATTGTAATGTTCTAGGCATGATAAACTATATAATCAATTTTAAATGATTATTAAATATTATGTTTGATGGACTTTCAGATAGGCTTGGCCAAACCGTTCGAAACCTGCGGGGTATCGGTCGCTTAAGTGAAGATAATCTAAAAGATAGCCTGCGTGATGTGCGCCTGGCTTTATTAGAAGCCGATGTTGCCTTACCGGTTGTAAAAATATTTATTGAGGATGTTAAGGCAAAAGCGGTCGGTGATACTGTCTTAAAAAGCCTGACTCCCGGCCAGGCTTTTATCAAAATTGTTAATGACGAACTTGTGTCGTTAATGGGTGAGCAGAATAGTGAGTTAAATCTTGCCAGTACGCCACCAGTTGTTATTTTAATGGCGGGTCTGCAAGGTGCAGGTAAAACCACTACAGTTGCAAAGCTGGCAAAATTACTATCAGAAGAACAGCGCAAAAATGTTTTAATGGTCAGTGTCGATGTTTATCGACCTGCGGCGATTGAGCAACTGGCAATTCTAGGTAAAGAAATTAATGTTGATACTTTTGATAGCAATGAAAAGAAAAGCCCGGTAGCGATTGCTAAAAAAGCACTTAAAGAAGCAAAAATTCAAAATAAAGATGTCGTTATTATTGATACCGCGGGTCGGTTACACATCGATAATGAAATGATGTCTGAAATTCGAGAATTGCATTCGGTCTGCCAACCACAGGAAACGCTATTTGTGGTTGATAGTATGACCGGGCAGGATGCCGCTGTTACCTCAAAAGCATTTCATGATGCGCTGCCATTAACAGGCGTAATCTTGACTAAAACCGACGGTGATGCCCGCGGTGGTGCGGCTTTGTCTATTCGTCAAATCACTGGAGTGCCGATTAAGTTTATGGGTGTCGGTGAAAAAATTGACGCGCTGCAAGCTTTTTATCCTGATCGTGTTGCTAACCGAATATTGGGCATGGGTGATATTGTTAGCCTGGTAGAAGACGTTCAAAAAAATGTTGATCAGGATCAAGCGCAAAAATTAGCGAATAAAATCAAAAAAGGCAAAGGCTTTGATCTCGGTGATTTTAAAGAACAGTTAAATCAAATGCGTAATATGGGCGGTATGGCCGGCATGGTTGATAAGCTACCGGGCATGTCGGGTAAAATGGCCAATATGAAAGAGCAGGTTAATGACAAACAGTTGGTTCAACTCGAAGCCATTATTAACTCTATGACACTAAAAGAGCGCCGATTTCCTGATGTGATTAAAGGCTCGCGCAAACGCCGAATTGCTAATGGTTCGGGCACTCAAATTCAGGATGTGAACCGGCTTTTGAAGCAATTTAAGCAAATGCAAAAAATGATGAAAAAGATGTCCAAAGGCGGCATGAAAAACATGATGCGTGGCATGGCAGGGCGAATGCCACCGGGAATGATGTAGTTCAGACCAACGCTAAATAACCGAATATTAATGATATTTGACTTCACATTTGTGAAAAATCAGGTAAAATGCCCGATTCCGCTGCGTGAATCCAGCGACTATACAAAATTTAATTTTAAGAGGCTTTAATACAAAATGGTAGTAATCAGATTATCTCTTGGTGGTGCGAAAAAACGCCCTTTTTATCAAATTGTTGTTGCCGACAGCCGTAATGCACGTGATGGTCGTTATATTGAACGCGTAGGCTATTACAACCCACGGGCTAAAGGTGGTGAAACTGGTATAGAATTACAGCATGATAGAATTGATTACTGGGTAGCAAATGGTGCTCAAGCTTCTGATCGTGTTGCAAAATTGCTTAAAGACGCTGCAAAAGCTGCGGCATAATACCATATTATTTTTATTGGAGCAGGGTTCTGCCTGCTCTAGTGCGTTTCCATTAGTAGTCGTCGCTAAACGCATAAATGTCTAATTCTGAATTCCCTCACTATATTGCTGTTGGCCACATAGGTTCTGCCTATGGATTGAAGGGCTGGGTTAATATTATTTCTTATACTCAACCCAAGTCGAATATCATCGATTATTCTCCCTGGTATGTAAAATTGCCAGGTCAGAACAAAGATGAACAATATCAGCTCGTTAAGCCTGAACAGATCCGCGTGCACGGAAAGGGAGTCGTTGCACTATTAGCTGATTGCCCGGATAGAACAGCAGCTGAAGGCCTGAAAAATAGCGAAATTGCCATTCTGTCGGAACAGTTACCGGAGCAAGCTGACGATGAGTATTACTGGCATGAATTAATTGGATTAAATGTTAGTACTATCAATGATATTGCGCTTGGTAACGTTAGCGATTTAATCGAAACCGGAGCGAATGATGTTTTGGTAGTAGAGCAGAAGCTAGAAACTAAAACCAAAACGCGGTTAATTCCGTTTATTCGCCCCGATGTCGTTTCAAAAATAGATTTGGAAATGAATTTAATCGTGGTTGATTGGGATCCCGATTTCTAAATAGATCAGTTAATTGATAGAGTGTGATTAATGAAAATTAATATTGTAACTTTATTTCCAGAAATGTTTCGAGCCATCACTGATTTTGGTATCAGTGGTAAAGCCGTTCATAATGGCATAGCCGATATTACGTTTACCAATCCGCGTGATTTTACCCGTGATCGTCATCGAACTGTCGATGATCGTCCCTATGGTGGTGGCCCAGGCATGGTATTGATGGCTGGCCCGTTACGAGAAGCTATTCGCGATGCCAGACAAAATGCTGGTAAAGGTGCTCGGGTAATCTATTTATCGCCTCAAGGACGAAGATTGGATCAACGGGCATTACGTGAGTTCTCGCATAAACCAGAACTGATATTTGTGTGTGGTCGTTACGAAGGCGTGGATGAACGTGTAATTGCGGCTGAAGTTGATGAAGAATGGTCAATCGGGGATTATGTCCTCAGTGGTGGTGAAGTTCCAGCAATGGTGGTTATTGACGGTATCATCCGATTACTACCCGATGCTTTAGGTCATCCGGAATCTGCTAGTATGGATTCTTTTAACCAGGATTTTATGGGTGGTTTACTTGATTACCCACAATTTACCCGTCCTGAAGAATTGGATGGCGAAATAGTGCCGAATGTACTATTGAGTGGTGATCATCAGGCGATTCTACGTTGGCGCCAAAAACAGGCTTTGGGTCGAACCTGGTTAAGACGTCCCGATTTGCTGCAGGATTTGGATCTGGATCAGGACCAACAACTGCTATTATCTGAATTCATTCATGAGAATGATGTTGAATAATGGCCATCTGGCTGAATAACTACTAAATTTGGTAAGTACCAAATAAATTTCAGAAAATTCTTTAATTTTCAGGCATTTTCAGCCACTTTTTGCTGTTTGGCATTACCATATTTTATACGAATCATATATAATATCGCGGCTATAATCGCTAGTGCATCCATTAGCAGCTTACATTCGGGTTTGGAGTTTTCATTATGAGCAACATTATTAAAGCGTTAGAAGCAGAACAGTTAAAAGCAGATGTTCCTGAATTTAGTCCAGGTGATACTCTTGTTGTTCAAGTAAAAGTAAAAGAAGGCGACCGTGAGCGGTTACAGGCTTTCGAAGGTGTGGTAATTGCCAAGAAAAATCGTGGTTTAAACTCTTCATTTACAGTGCGTAAAATTTCACACGGAGAAGGTGTTGAACGTGTTTTTCAAACACACAGCCCAATCATCGGTGAAATTAAATTAAAACGCCGTGGTGATGTTCGACGTGCTAAATTATATTATCTTCGTGAATTACAAGGTAAGGCAGCTCGAATTAAAGAAAAATTAGGTTAGACATATTGCAACACTAATTTTGTTTGATTAGTCTTTTTTACTGATTGATAGAATTTTTTGAAACGGATATATCTTTATAGATATATCCGTTTTTTTGTGGCTGTGATTTATTAATGTTAAATAAACGGAC